>JALZDD010000565.1 GCA_030862715.1 Actinomycetota bacterium
GGGCGTGAACGAGATGTACGCGACCCACGCTCAGAAGGGCCGCGTCTTCTGCGCCGGCGACGCCATCCACCGGCACCCGCCGTCGAACGGTCTCGGCTCGAACACGTCGATCCAGGACTCGTACAACCTGGCCTGGAAGCTCGCCGCGGTGCTGCAGGGCTATGCGGAGACCTCGCTGCTGGAGTCCTACTCCGCCGAGCGTGCCCCGGTCGCCAAGCGCATCGTCACCCGCGCCAACCAGTCCGCGCGCGAGTTCGGTGAGCTCTTCGAGGCGCTCGGCGTGGTCGGCCTCGAGGGCGAGGAGATGGCCAAGGCCATCGAGGAGCGCAAGGCCAACACCCCCGAGGGTGCGGCCAAGCGCGCCGCGCTGGTCACCGCGATGGAGCGCAAGAACTACGAGTTCAACGCCCACGGCGTCGAGCTCGGCCAGTTCTACGAGTCCAACGCGATCGTCTCCGACGGCACCCGGCCCGCGCCGACCGACGACGAGGACCTCTACCACCGGATGTCGACGTCGCCGGGGGCTCACCTGCCGCACGCCTGGGTCGGCGACAACGTGGAGAAGCACGCGATGCTCGACCTCGCCCCTTACACGAAGTGGACGCTGATCACCGGCGTCGCCGGCGAAGCGTGGGAGGACGCGGCGGAGGCGGCCCGGACGAAGTTCGGGATCCCGCTCCAGACCGTGGTGATCGGCCCGGGTCGAGCGGTCACCGACCTCTACTTCGACTGGGCCAAGCTCCGCGAGGTCGAGGAGTCGGGCGCCCTCCTGGTACGTCCCGACAAGCACATCGCCTGGCGCTCCATGTCGCTTCCCGAGGACCCCGGCGCCGCGCTGGGCGAGGCGGTCGCGACGCTGCTGGGCAAGGCCTGATCGTCCGGCTGAGCGGGGGGACCATGAAGTTCACGCATGAGTCGCTGCCGCAGCGGGTCCGCTTCGCCACCGGCGAGGCGCCCGCTGCGGTGGCGGCAGAGATCGACGAGCTCGGCGCGCGGCGGGTGATGGTCATCGCCGGTGCGCGCGAAGCCGAGCTCGCTGCCCGGGTGACCGCCGACGTACCGGTCGCGCTGCACCACGACGAGGTCGTGATGCACGTGCCGGTCGAGGTCGCCGAGCGGGCTCGCGAGCAGGCGGCCGAGTCCGCCGTCGACGCACTGGTGTGCGTCGGCGGTGGCTCGACCACCGGCCTGGCCAAGGCCGTCGCGCTCAGCACGGGGCTGCCGATCGTGGCGGTTCCGACGACGTACGCCGGGTCCGAGGCGACCAACGTCTGGGGCCTGACCTCGGGTGAGACCAAGACGACTGGCATCGACGCCCGTGTCCTGCCGCGATCGGTCGTCTACGACGCCTCGCTGCTGACGACGCTGCCCGGCGAGATGACCGTCGCCAGCGGCTTGAACGCGCTCGCGCACTGCGTCGACGCGATGTGGGGTCCGCGGGTGGACCCCATCGACCAGGTCAACGCCGCCGAGGGCATCCGGGGGCTCGCCGCCGGACTGCCGCTGGTCAAGGCCGACTCGGAGAGCATCGAGGGGATCGAGCAGACCCTCTATGGCGCCTACCTGGCGGCGGTCTCGTTCACGTCCGCCGGCTCGGGGATGCACCACAAGATCTGCCACGTGCTCGGCGGCATGTTCAACCTGCCGCACGCCCAGACCCACGCGGTCGTCCTGCCGCACGTGCTCGCCTTCAACGCGCCGTCCGCGCCCGAGGCGGAGGCGCGGATCGCTTCGGCCTTCGGGGCGCCGAGCGCGGTCTTGGGGCTCGGCGCCCTGCGTACGACGCTTTCGGCGCCGAAGGCGCTCAAGGACTACGGCATGCCCGAGGACGGCATCGCCAAGGCGGTCGCACCGGTCCTGGCCGCGATCCCAGACAACAACCCGACCCCGGTCACCGAGGAGAACCTGACCGCGCTGCTGACCGCGGCGTGGGCGGGAGAGGAGAGCTGATGAGCGACGTACGTGACATCTCGCCGGAGCAGCAGGCGGTCGAGCAGACGCTCGTCGACACCGTCGTCGCGTCCTTCGACACCTGCGAGGACCCGCGCCTGAAGGAGGTCATGGTCTCGCTGACGCGTCACCTGCACGCCTTCATCCGCGACGTACGCCTCACCGAGGACGAGTGGGGCGCGGCCATCGAGTTCCTGACCAAGGCCGGCCACATCACCGACGACGTACGCCAGGAGTTCATCCTCCTTTCCGACACCCTCGGTGCCTCGATGCAGACGATCAACATCAACAACCAGGCGTACGCCGACGCGACCGAGGCCACGGTCTTCGGCCCGTTCTTCGTGGAGGACTCCCCGGCGATCGAGCTGGGCGACGACATGGCCTTCGGTGCTCCGGGCGAGCCGTGCTGGGTCACCGGGACGGTCACCGGAACGGACGGGAAACCGCTGGTCGGAGCGAAGATCGAGGTCTGGGAGGCCGACGAGGACGGGCTCTACGACGTTCAGCGCGATGCGGGCGCGCGGGCGGCCCGGGCGCACCTGTTCACCGATGCCGAGGGCGGTTACCGGTTCTGGGGGCTGACGCCCACGCCGTACCCGATCCCCGACGACGGCCCCGTCGGCAAGATGCTGGCCGCGGTCGGGCGCTCGCCGCTGCGCGCCTCCCACTTGCACTTCATGGTCACCCACGAGGGCTGCCGCACGCTGGTCACCCACATCTTCCCCGAGGGCGACCCGATCGGCTGGAAGGACACCGTCTTCGGGGTCAAGGAGTCGTTGATCAAGAGGTTCGAGCGGCAGGCCGCCGGGACGCCGACGCCGGACGGCCGGGTCGTCGACGGCACCTGGTCGAAGGTGCGGTTCGACATCGTCCTCGCGCCTGCCGGCGCCTGAAACGTCCCTGGCGTGCTGCGGGCACAGGGGTGTTGCCCCGGCACGCCAGGGGCACCTCACGGTGCCGGATGGACGATGTAGGTGAAGTCCTCGCGGACCAGGACGTTGCCGGCCGAGTCGGTGATCGTGAGGTGTTCGGTCACGCGGGAGTCGGGTGGATACGGGTTGTGATAGATCGTCGTCTCGGTCCAGGTGCCGCCCTCGGGGACGGTCAGACCGTTCACGTCGAGCCCGCCTGGTGGCGCCGGATGGTCCAGGGTGATCCGTAGGGTTCCACGCACCCAGCCGTCCGAGCCCTCGGGCGTCAGGACAGGCTCGTTGACGGTGAACCGATCGCCGGCCCGGAAGGCACGGACCTCCGGTCGGATCTGCATCGTCCGGGCAGCGCTCTTCCGGTTCCGTGTCGCCCTGATCGTCACGTTGAACGCGGGCAGCGTCCCGACCGCCGGCGCCTTCGTGACCGCCGTGAACGACGCCGTACGCCGCCCGGCCACGACCGTGAGCGTGCCCGGGACCGTGACCCACGACGAGCTCGAGGTGAGGCTCACGGCCAGGGAGGTTCGGGCGACGCAGTCGAGCGTGACCGTCCCGGTGGCCTTCTGGCCGGCGTGGACGTAGGCGGGCAGCGCCACCGCGGTGGGCACCGGCGTCGGGTAGCACGGGGTGACCGTGCGGACGAGTGTCGCGCGGCGTACGACCTGCCGGTAGACCGCCTTGACCCTGCCGCTGCTGCGCACCGTCGTGGGTGAGGTCCGGACGGTGACGACGCGCGTGCTCCGGCCGCCGGCGACATAGACGTACGCCGGGACCCGGATGCCCGTGCTGGCCCACAGTTGCACCTTGGCGCGTCGGGGAGTCCGGCAGGTGAGCCTGATCGTGGCGGTCGTCGACGTGCCTCCTGCCACGGTGCTCCTGGCGTGGGTCAGCGACTGGAGCGCCGGTCGGCAGGCCGCCTCCGCTGACGGTGCCGTCACCGCGCCCGGGACGCTGACGACCGCGGCAGCCAGGACGATGCCGAGGACGAGTCGAGAAACACAGCGGGACATCCTCGGAACGTAGCGGGACCGCTGGCACGTGCTCCTCGCACGTGCCAGTGGTCCCTCAGATCAGGTAGCCGCTCCTGGCCGGGCTACTCCTGGGCGTCGGCGTCGGCGTCGACCGCGGCGAAGTCGACCTGGAGCGATTCCAGGATCGACGTGATGCTCTGCTCGGTGCTCGCCTTGTCGATCCCGGCCTCGTGGAGGATCCCGGCGCCGTCCTCGTACTCGAGCAGGGCGAGCAGGATGTGCTCGGTGCCGACGTAGGAGTGCTCGAGCCGCAGGGCCTCGCGGAAGGTCAGCTCGAGCACCTTCTTGGCGTCGGCGGTAAACGGGATCATCTCCCCGACCTCGCCGTAGGGTGCCGGGGTGGCGGCCGTCGCCGCGGCGCGCACGGCGTCGAGGGTCACGTCCTGAGCCCTGATCGCGTGGCCCGCGACCCCCTCCGGCTCGGCGAGGAGCCCGAGCACCAGGTGAGGTACGCCGGTCTCCGCGTTCCCAGCCTTCCGCGCCTCCCCCTGGGCGGCGACGACCACGGTGCGGGCACGCGGGGTGAACTTCGCGAACCCGGCGTTCGGGTCGAGCGACTGGTCGCCGGCCTTCGGGACGTACTTCTTCTGGGCCGCCTGCTTCGTCACCCCCATCCGGGTCCCGATCTCGGTCCAGGAGGCGCCCGAGCGGCGAGCCTGGTCCACGAAGTGCCCGATCAGATGGTCGGCCACCTCGCCCAGGTGCTCACCGACCACCATCGCGTCGGCCAGCTGATCGAGGGGCTCTGTCCGAGCCTTCTTGATCGAGTCGATCAGGGTGTCGAGGCGTACGGCCTTGAGGGCAGGGTCTGCATCGCGGAGAGTCGTCATGCGTCAACTCTAGGTTGACGGACGTGTGGCGTCAACCTCCGGTTGACGCATGAATTGGGATCCGGCACAACAAGAAGCGGGTCGGTCATCCGTGTGGATGGC
>JALZDD010000941.1 GCA_030862715.1 Actinomycetota bacterium
GCAGGAAGTGTCAGAAGGTCACCAGTGTTGACCCCTCAGTGGCCGACGGAATCAGCGAGCGGCTGCGTGAGGAGTACGCCTTCGAGGTAGATGTCGCTCATCTGACCGTCTTCGGGGCGTGCGTCGATTGTTCTTCCGAGGAGCCATGATGACTACCAGCCCGCTTCTGTCCCTGCCCGGTGCCGTAGCAGGTGATGGTGCTGACGCACCTGTCGCCGCGCACTACGGATCGTTCAACGTGGAGCAGCGGACGTTGGCCTCCGGCGAGGGATTCGTCGACCTCTCCCACCGTGACGTCCTACGGATCGCCGGTCCCGACCGGCTGACCTGGCTGCACTCGCTGACCTCGCAGGCCTTCGAGGGGCTGGCTCCCGGGGTGTGGACCTCGGCCCTGATCCTGTCGCCGCAGGGACATGTGGAGCACTTCTTCTCCGGCGTCGACGACGGCTCCGCCTTCCTGGCCTGGACCGAGCCCGGGGCCGGCGAGGCTCTGGTGGCCTACCTGGAGCGGATGAAGTTCTGGTCCGACGTGACGGTCGCGTCGGACCCGTCCCAGGCTTCCGTCTGGCGGCCCTCGCAGGGCTACTCGTTCGTCCCGCGCGAGTCCTTGGAGTCGTACGCCGCTGCCGCAGGCCCCGCCTGCGGGTTCTGGGCTTTCGAGGCCCTCCGGATCGAGCGCGGAGAGCCGCGGTTCGGCGTTGACACCGATGCGCGCACGATCCCCAACGAGGTCGGCTGGGTGCCGGGTTCGGAAGAGACCGTCGGCCCGGAGTACGCGGTCCATCTCGACAAGGGCTGCTACCGCGGCCAGGAGACGGTCGCCCGCGTCCACACCCTCGGCCGCCCGCCGCGGCGCCTGGTGCTGCTTCACCTCGACGGCTCCGAGAACCGGCTGCCGGCCGCTGGGTCGGAGCTGGTCTTCGGTGAGAAGACGGTGGGCTTCGTCGGCTCTTCGGCTCGTCACCACGAGCTCGGGCCGATCGCGTTGGGGCTGGTCAAGCGCAACGTACCTGTGGACGCACAGCTCGTCGTGGACGGGATGCCAGTCGCCCAGGAGGTCCTCGTCGACCCCGAGATCGGCCTCCACATCCGCCCCTTGCGCTGAGCGGGTCCAACCCGTCGACCCCGTAGTTGTGGCGCGCCATTTCCTGCCGACTCGATGATCAGGGACGGCCGGCAGCCACGGTGTCGAGGGCGAGCGTGGCGAGGGCGGAGCCGGGGATGCC
The DNA here is from genome assembly GCA_030862715.1 of Actinomycetota bacterium. The sequence goes on from JALZDD010000941.1 coordinate 1,227, forward strand.
GGGGTAGCCGTGGCTGAGCTCACTCCACTCGGCAGGGATGGCGGTGGCGCCCCAGCGGGCGCCGAGGAGGCCGCCGGCGATGGCGGCGACGGTGTCGGTGTCGTTGCCGATCCGGATGGCGGTGTTGAGCGCTTCGACGTAGTGGCTCGACGGGTCGGCCTCGGGGACCGGAGTCTGGGCGATCGAGGACCAGGCGGCCTGCAGCGCCGTGACGACCCAGCCGTTGGGGTTGAACTTCGCCGGCGGCTGGGTCTCGGCCTCGTCGAGCTTCTCGGTCCAGAACGTGGCCTCGGCGGGGGAGAGGAGGGAGAGGCCGGAGCGTACGTCGAGCTCGCCGTGCATCACCGCGTGCTCGATCGCGAGGGACCACAGCACGCAGCCGGACCGGGCGTGCTCGTCCCAGTGGGTCAGAGCGCTCACCGCGGCGGCTGCCTCGGCGACTGCCGGACGGTCGCCGAGATAGCGGAGCGGGACGGGCGCGGTACGCATCAGTGAGCCGTTGCCGCCCGTATGGCCGGTCATCTCGTGCAGCTTCTCCGAGACATGCCGCAGCTGGGCGGCGGTCGGCGTGGGCCCGGCGGTGTTGAGCACTCGAGCGGTCTGGTTGCCGATGTCCTTCGGGTCCGACTCCGCCCACGTTCGGAAGTTGCGGGCGACCGCGGTCAGCCCCTCCTCGGTACGCAGGTCGAGACCACCCGCGGCGACGTCGAGGATGCACCATGCCATCGTCGTGTCGTCGGTCCACTCCCCGGGCGCGAACGGGCCGAGTCCGCCGCCGAGCATCTGCGCCTTCTCGTCCGCGCCGAGCCGAGGCCGGTCGAACTCGTAATGAGCCCCGAGCGCATCCGCCACAGCGGTTCCGACGATGGCCCCGACGGCCCGGTCACTCTGAGAGTCGGTCAGCTTCACGCGACCAGAGACTAGCCGCGGGTGTACTGGACGTGCGTGTCCGCCGTGGCGCGCGTGAACCCGAGGCCTTCGTAGAGACGTACGGCCGGAGTGTTGTCGCCCTCGACATAGAGATGGATCCGCTCGACGCCGACAGCAGCAAGGTGGTTCAACCCGAGGAGGGTGACCAGCTTGCCGAGGCCGCGGCCCTGTGCGGCGGGATCGACCCCGACGACGTAGACCTCACCCTCGGTCTCGCTGTGGCGCTTGGTCCAGTGGAACGCCAGGAGCTTCTCCCCCTCCCAGGCGGTGACCACCCCAGCCGGGTCGAACCACGACTCCGCCATCCGCTCCCTCAGACCGGCCTCGTCCAGCGATCCCTGCTCGGGGTGGTGCGCGAAGGCGGCGGCGTTGACGCGGAGCAGATCTGTCTCGTCGCCGGGCTCGAAGCCGCGTACGACTATCCCGTCAGGAGTCTCCGGAGCCGGCGGCAGACCGGCGACCGGGCGCCGCATCACCCACAGCTCACGGGTGCGTTCCCAACCCTGTGTGGCGGCCAGCCGAGCAGCCGCCGGGTTGTCCCCGTGTGACCAGGCCGTGGTCCCGGGCGCCAACGAGGGCGCCCGGAGCAGCAGCTGACGACCCAGCCCGACTCCACGGTGCTGGGTCAGCACCACCAGCGACAGTTCGGCGCCGACCAGCAGCCCGAAACCGCGTACGTCACCCCAGATCGTGGCGTCCTCCGGACGATTGCGCAGCGTCAGGAGGGTCGCCTCGTCGAGCGGCGCCACGCCGTCGTACGCCTCGGTCGCCTTCGCGATGGCCAGGACCTGATCGACGGTGAGTGCCATAGGTGCAGCCTAAGCGTCGGCCCCCAGGCGAGGAGACGGGGTCAGCCGGGCGCCGTCGGCGGCGGCCTCGTTGTTCTTCGACGGCAGCACGAAGCGGTAGCCGACGTTGCGGACGGTGCCGATGAGGGTCTCGTTCTCGGGGCCGAGCTTGGCGCGCAGGCGACGTACGTGGACATCGACGGTGCGAGTGCCGCCGAAGTAGTCGTAGCCCCACACCTCCTGCAGCAGCTGCTGGCGGGAGAAGACGCGGCCCGGGTGCTGGGCGAGGAACTTCAGGAGCTCGAACTCCTTGAAGGTCAGGTCGAGCGGGCGGC
>JALZDD010000598.1 GCA_030862715.1 Actinomycetota bacterium
GGCTGTTCACCGAGGTAACTCGGTGAACAGCCACATCCCTCGTGGAGTTCCACGAAGGAAGCGAGCGTTGAGTGAGTTACCTCGGTGAGCATCCGGCGCCAGCCGACGACCTGGGCACCAGGTACGACGGGCCGCGGCCGGCGATGCGGGTGGTGTCGCTGGTCCCGTCGCTGACCGAGGCGCTCGTCTCGGTCGCGGCGGACCGGGTCGTCGGGGCGACGGACTGGTGCACGCATCCTGCCGACCTGGACGTGCCCCGCGTACGCGGCACCAAGAACCCCGATCTCGCCGCGATCGCGGCGCTGGCGCCGGACGTGGTGGTGGCCAACAAGGAGGAGAACCGGGAGCTGGACGTACGCCGACTGCGGGAGCGGGGCGTCCGGGTCTGGGTCACCGACATCAAGACGGTCCCCGACGCCATCGGCTCGATGGAACGGCTCTTCGACGGGCTCGGCTGGGACCGGCCGGACTGGCTCGTCGAGGCCCGCCGGCTCTGGTGCGGACCGCTCCCCCGGATCACCCGCCGGGTCGCGGTGCCGATCTGGCGCGACCCGTGGATGGTGGTCGGCTCACGGACCTTCACCGGGGATCTGCTGCGGCGGCTGGGCTGGGAGAACGTCTTCGGCCAGCACGCGGACCGCTATCCGCACGTCGACCTGGCCGAGATCGACGATGCTGGGGCCGGCGTCGTGCTGCTGCCTGATGAGCCGTACGTCTTCACCGCCGAGGACGGCCCGGAGGCCTTCACACGGACGCCGACGGAGCTGGTCAGCGGTCGGCTGATCACCTGGTACGGGCCGAGCCTCGTCGAGGCTCACCTGCTCCATCGCTCGGTCTGAGTGAGCCGGAACAGCAGGACCAGCGGAGGTCCGACCACGACCCCCGCGATCGCGACGGCCACCAGCAGCGCCTGCAAGGTCGCATCGGCACCGGCCGCATCGGCGAGCAGAACCTCGTCGACCAAGAGCCATGGGTACTGGCCGACGCCCCAGCCGGAGATCACGGTGGCCACCGCGATGAGGGCGGGGAGCCGAGCGATCGCGAAGCGGCTCTTCCAGAGCAACCACAAGGTGGTGACGCCGGCCAGGAACGAACAGACGATCAGCGGCGCGGCCTGGGTCTCCAACCCCTCGGCCAACGTCGGAGCATCCATCTGGATCGGGATCAGCGCGATGAACACGATCAGTCCGGTGGCCAGACCCACCCCGAGGGTCCGGACCCGGAGGGTCGAGGCAAGAGCGGGCTTCCCGGCGCGTACGGCATCAGCGCAGAGGAACACGCCGGCAAGGAAGGCACAGGTGCCGACGGCGATGATCCCTCCGAAGACCGAGGTGGGGTTCACCCACGACGACCAGCGGTCGCCGTACCCTTCAGCAGGCACCCTTCCGGAGGCGATCGCGCCCGCGACGGTCCCCAGGAAGAACGGCGTGATGATCGAAGAGACCGCGAAGACGACACCGAAGGTACGGGCCTGCGACAAGGTCGCGGAGTACTTCCGGAACGCGAACGAGGCACCGCGGAGCACGATCCCCAGCAGAGCCAGCAGCAGCGGCACGATCAGCGTCGTCATCACCGCCGCGAACGACCCCGGAAACGCGGTCCACCACACCACCAGGCAGTAGATCAGCCAGACGTGGTTGACCTCCCACACCGGGCCGATGCTGTGATCGACCAGTGTCCGAACCTCCGCGCCCCGCCGCGCGCCACCCGCGGTGAGGTCGAAGAAGCCCGACCCGAAGTCGGCTCCGCCGAACAGCGCGTACGCCAGGACCCCGACGAACAGCGCCGCCGCGACCGCCACCTCCAGGCTCATGACCGGCTGTCCCCAGAGATAGCCGCCGGGCCGTACGGACTCGGAAGGTCCTCGCCGCCTTCTCGCCATCGCCGCGCCATCGAGCGGAGCACCAGGACGGCGCCGATCGTCAAGAACGTGTAGACGACCACCATCGTGCCGAAGACCCACCACAGGCCCGGGTTGTCCCCGGCCGCGTCAACGGTGCGCATGACGTCGTAGACGACCCACGGCTGGCGGCCGACCTCGGTAGCGACCCAACCGGCCTCGAGCGCGACGACGGCAAGCGGTCCGGCGACGACCGCGAACCAGCAGAACCAGCGCCTCTCCAACAGGTCCCGGCCACGCCAGCGAAACAGCCAGTAGACGATGGCGGCCAGCATCATCAGGGTCCCGATGCCGACCATCGTCTGGAACGCGAGATGGGTGATGTTGACCGGCGGCAGGTCGGAGGCAGGGAAGGTGTCGAGTCCGCGCACCGGCAGGTCGAAGCTGCCGCGGGCGATGAAGGACCCCCAGTTGGGAATCTCGATGAAGTAGCGCGGCTCGCCGTCGATCATCAGCCCGCCCACGCGCAGCGGCGCCGGTTGCTCGGTGGTGTCGGCGAGCTCGAAGGCAGCCAGCTTCGCCGGCTGTGTCTCGCCGAGTCGGATGCCGAGGATGTGACCGACGACAGGCTGGAGGACGGCCGCGACCGAGGCGAAGGCGAACGGCACCGTGAAGCCGAGCCGGTGATGGCGGTCGCGCCGGCCGCGGAGGACACCGGCCGCGTACACCGCGGCGACCACGAAACCCGCCACCATGAAAGCCGCCAGCCACATGTGCAGGAACTGCAGCAGCGCGCCCTCGTTGAACATCGCCTTCCAGGGCTCGACGTCGACCACGTCTCCGCTGGCGTTGATGCGGAAGCCGGTGGGCATGTTCATCCAGGCGTTGACGGAGATCACGCAGAAGGTGCCGAAGATCCCGGCCGCCGCCATCGGCACCAGGCAGAGCAGGTGCAGACGGGGCGACATCCGTCCCCAGCCGTACAGATACAGGCCCAGGAAGATCGCTTCGGTGAAGAACGAGAGCCCCTCGAACGCGAACGGCAGCCCGAGGACGTCGCCGAACTTGCCCATCAGCCCTGGCCAGAGCAGCCCCATCTCGAAACTGAGCACCGTGCCCGAGACCGCGCCGATCGCGAAGAGCACCGCGGAGACCTTCGCCCACCGTTTCGCCAGGACGAGCGCCACCTCGTTGCCACGGAGCCCGAGGAGGTGGACGACGAAGATCATGCTCGGGAAGGCGACGCCGAAGCAGGCCAGAATGATGTGCCAGCCGAGCGAGAAGGCCATCTGCTGGCGCGCCGGCAGGAGCCCCGCAGGCTCCTCGGTGGCGAACGCAAGCGCTTCGGCGATCACGGTTCGACCCTACGCACACCGCGGGCCGACTTGCCACCCGCAGCGCGGCAGCCGGGTCTGATGACCGGGCCGACGCTCAGCCGCGCGAGGTCAGCACGGCCAGGTCACGTACGGCGTAGCGGTGGTGCTCGGCCTCTTCGGCGAGCACGACCTTGAGGCAGCGGCGTACCTCGTAGTCGGCGTCGGGGTCGTTGCCGATCGGCTTGCGGGTGCAGAGTCGGTCGAGGTCCGCGTCGGTGATCCCGGAGACGAGCTCGCGCATCGTGGCCATCCGGGCGAGTCGGGGCTCGAGGATCTGCTCCAGCGACGGGTCGGCGTCGACGGTTAGACCGCTGCCGGCCTCGTCCGCGCCGGCGGGGCCGAAGCCGAGCGGATGGTAGGGCTCGTCCTCCTCGAGGACAGGGTTGCCGAGCCACTTGTCACTGGCATAGAGCAGGTGACGCAGCGTCTCGATGAACGACCACTCCTGGTCGACCCGCTCGTGGAGCAGCTCCTCCGGCAGCGCCCGGGCCCGCTCCACCGTCGCCGCCCAGGTCTCCTCGATCGCGGCCCAGGCCGCACGGATCTCCTCGGCGGTGTTCGCCTCACGGGCCAGCACCCGGTTGGGCTCGGCGCGATCGAGCTCGGCCTCGACGTACGCCGTCACGTCGACGTCGTTGACCACGATCCGGCCGAAGTCACCAGCGAGATAGACGTCGCTGCCGTAGCAGTCGACGATCTTCAGCCGCTCCTCGAACCAGCAGTCCCGGATCTCGAGGCCGCTGAGGTCGCTCTGCCGGATCAGCGCGTCGCGGAACTGGTCACTGTCGACGTACGTTCTGGTCTGCTCGGAAGGCATGGGGCATCGTCTGCCAACCCGGCACGCACGTCAACCGACTAAGGTCGCCACGGCTCCCCTCGTAACGGCTGCTCTCTCTGGGTGCGGCGTTCGTTGTCGCGGAAGCGGGGCTCGTAGTGGGCGAAGAAGACCTTGCCGACGAGGTCGCGGCGGCTGTGGACGCCGGTCTTGTCGAAGATGCTCTTCAGGTGTTGCTGCACGGTGTGCGCCGACACCACCAGGTCGGCGGCGATCTGGGAGGTCGAGCAGCCTTGGAGGACGAGCTTGGTGATGTCCTTCTCGCGTTCGGTCAGCCCGTAGGCGGACATCAACAACGGGTAGAGGCGGCCAGGATTGGCCGGCTCGATGATGATGGCGATGCGCGCGTCACCGGTCGAGGTCAGGCACGCGCCGTGCAGGACGACCCAGGTTCCGGTCCGCGACAGGACGCGGGACACGGCGATCTCGCCGCGGTCGGGATGCTCGGCCATGCCCAGCACACGGCCCGCGAGGGTGAGCACCGAGGACGGCAGACGGCCGGCAGCCCAGTCGCCGTCGGGCAGCTCGGACAGCCATCGCTCGACGCCCGGTGTGGCGGAGTCGACGTTCCAGTGGTGGTCGAGGATGAGCAGTCCTGGGGCGTCGGCGAAGTCGGGCTCACGTGCCTGCCCGATCAGCAGCGCCGCGCGGGCACCTTCGGCGAGCACCGGCGCCACCGACAGGACGAAGGCCTTCTCGACCTCGGTGAACATCTCCTCCCGCGGTGCGCGGTAGAGACCCAGCGCTCCCCAGACCTCACCGGAGCGGGTGCGGAGCCGGGCGATGAGCTCCTGGTCCCCACCCATGGCCATGTTCCGGTGCCACCGCGGACTGGACGACGGATCGCCGTTGGTCACCTCATGCAGAGTCGAGATGCCTGACGCCGAGCGGGCCACGTCGGCGACCTGGTGGACATCCTCGGTGTAGTACTCGGCAGCCAGCCACTCGCCGGGAAACTCGGCAAGACCGAAGTGGAAGTGGCTGGTCATCAGCAGCGAGTTCGGATCCAACGTATAGAAGCACGGTGTCCAGAAGTGCGGGACGACCCGTTGGAGCACCTCGGTGGTCTCCTGCCAGAGCGACACGAGATCACGCGGCTCGGCACAGAGCCGAGTGATCTTCTCCACGCCCCGCTGCAGGGTGTCGGCGCTCATCAACCCACAGTACGTCCACGCGAGCGGCCCCGGGATGCCAGATTGGTGGTATATCGCGCCGTCCGACGTCTTCTTAGCATCATCCCAAGCAGAGCGTTAGGAGCACGCGATGACACAGACCTCGACGACGAGGGTGCGGTTGGCCCCACCACCACCGGCCCTGATGCGGATGGTCAATCCGCTGGTCAGGTGGGCCCTGACCAACCCTCAGCTGGGACCACGCATCACCCTGAAGGCGCTGCTGGAGTTCACCGGCCGGCGCAGCGGCAAGACGATCCGGGTGCCGATCTGTCTTCACACGATCGACGGCGTCGCGACGGCGTTCACCGAGCGGCCGTGGCGGTTCAACTTCACCGACCCAGCGCCGGTGACAGTCACCCAGCAGGGCCCGCGTACGACACGGCCGCGCCGTCCTCCTGAAGGCAACGCCGTTGCAGGTCGGCACCGCTCTGCGGGCGGCGCTGGACAACGGCGCGTCCCCGTTCGAGCTCGGGCTGAAGGTCAGCGGCTCCGAGGAGCCGACCATCGCGGACCTGTCCACCATCGCGCGCGGCGTGATCCGCATCGACTTCGACGACGAGACGTGAGGTTGTCATGGAGATCAATCAGATCGGGCGGGAGATCAGCGTCCTGAGCGATCAGCTCGAGGTGCCTGGGATCGGGTTCATCCCGGTCAACGCGTTCGTCCTGCATGCGTCGGAGCCGGTCGTCGTCGACACCGGGTTGAGCCTGCCGGGCCGGGGCTTCATGGATGCGCTCGGAAAGGTGATCGACCCGCAGGATGTCGAGTGGATCTGGCTCACTCACCCGGACCGGGATCACACCGGGTCGCTGTTCGACCTTCTGGAGGCGGCGCCCCGAGCTCGTCTGGTCACGACGTTCGTGGGCATGGGCATCATGTCCACCGAGCGGCCGCTTCCGTTGGACCGGGTCTACCTGCTCAACCCGGGACAGTCGCTGGACGTCGGAGATCGTCGCCTGACCGCGTTCCGGCCACCGTTGTTCGACAACCCGTCGACCACGGGCTTCTACGACGGCCAGACCGGCGCCTGTTTCAGCTCGGACTGCTTCGGTGCCCCGATGCCCTCCGCCGAGCTCGCCACGTGTCCCGACGTCGGGTACGTCGGCGCGGACGACCTGCGGGCAGCGCAGCTGCTGTGGGCCACCGTCGACAGTCCTTGGGTGCACTCCGTCGACCAGGCCGTCTACCTCGACACCCTGGCCACGCTGCGAGCGGTCGACCCGACGCTGATCTTGAGTACGCACCTGCCACCTGCCTCAGGCCGGACGCCCGAGTTCCTGAAGATGCTCGCCGCGGCACCGGGCGCCAGCCCGTTCGTCGGCCCCGACCAAGCAGCCCTCGAACAGCTTCTGGCAACCTTCGAACCCGCGGCCAAACCAGCCGGCCGTCCCTAGGGTCGTCAACGGAACGCGGGCTTCTCCTTGGCCAGGAACGCGCGCACGCCCTCCTTGAAGTCCGCGCCCGTGTAGACCTCGCGCAGCAGATCCTCGTCGCCCTCCGGTGAGGCCTCCGCCCTGGCGGCGTACGCGGCGAGCTGGCTCTTCGTGGCCCGGACCGTGACGCCGGAGAGCGGCAGGATGCCCTCGACCAGCGCGTCGACCTCCTCGGCCAGCGAGTCGGTGACGGCGGTCAGCGCGCCGGTGGCGTAGACACGGTCCGCGCCGACCAGCCGTGCCGCGAGCAGCATCTCGCGTACGACCGGCTCGCCGAAGACGGCGGCCGCGCGGTAGACGATGGAGGCCGCGAGCGCGTTGCCGAGCGTCTTCGCGATCGGGTAGCCGAAGCGCGAGTGCGGCGTCGCGACCCTCAGGTCGCAGTGGGTCGCGACCGCGAGCCCGCCACCGACACAGACGCCGTCGACCGCGGCGATGGTGACCTGCGGGAGCGCGAACAGCTTCTCGAGCAGCGAGCGGATCCAGTCCTCGTAGTCGACCGCGTCGCGGGAGAGGAAGTCGGAGATCTCGTTGCCGGCAGCGAACGCCCGACCGCCGGTGCCGGTCAGCACCAGCACCTTCACCGACTCGTCGCTCGCCAGCTCGTCGCACAGCTCGTGCAGCGCGCCGTACATCTCCGCGGTGAAGGCGTTGTGCTTCTGCGGCCGGTTGAAAGTCACCTGTACGACGCCCGGGCGCCGCTCCACTACCAAGTCCTCGCTCACGAGAACCGAGCGTAGGGCACCCCGCGGGGTGCCCTACGCGGGTGCTCATCAGACGTGCGGCTTCACCTGGTCGGTGTAGATCTTCTCCAGCGCCGTCTTCAGGCTGTCCATCTCGGCCTGGACGTCCTTGTTCTCTGTGAGGATCGAGGCCATGTGGTTGGCCATCTCCAGGTCCCCACCGGGCAGGAAGACACGGGCGTAGTCCTGCGAGCGGGTGTTGGGGAGCTGGTCGATCGCGACCTGGGCCTGCGGGGTCTTCTTCAGGATCGCGGCGGGGTCGGCGGACTTGCGGATCGGCACGTAGCCGGTCGCCTCCGAGAACTTGATCGCCTGCTCGGGCTCGGTGAGGAACTTGATGAAGGTGCCGGCCGCGAGCTGCCGCTCGGGGCTGATGTCCTTCGGGATGCCGACGCCCGAGCCGCCGGTCGGGCAGATCCGCTCGGTCTCCGCCGGCCCGGCGGGCAGCGGCGCGACGCCGACGTCGAACTTTGCCGAGGTGATCGCGTTGATCAGGTCACCGGTCGAGCCCACGGTGGCACTGGCGACGCCCGCCGCGAAGTCCTGGATCTGGTCGACGCCGGCGACCCCGGCGACCTTGTCCTTGTAGACCCAGTCCTTGAGGAAGGAGAGCGCCTCGACCGCCTCGGCCGAGTCGCAGGTGATGTCGAAGGACTCCTCCTTCGACCAGCCGCCGCCCCAGCCCCACAGGTTGTTCTGCAGGGTCCAGCCGGCGTAGCCCGCCAGAGCCGGGAACTGGAAGGCGAACTTCGCGCCGCTGGTCTCGGCGAGCTTGGTCTTCCACTCGCCGAACTCCTCCCACGTCTGCGGGCCCTGGTCGGAGAGTCCGGCCTTCTTCCAGTGGTCCTTGTTGTAGTAGAAGAGCGGCGTCGAGCGTGCCCACGGCACCGCCCAGTGGGCGTCGTCGTAGAGGTAATCACCCAACAGCGAGTCGACGTAGTCGTCGGTGTCGAACTCGAGCGCCTCGAAGAGGGAGTCGAGCGGGATGATCTGGTCGTTCATCTTGTAGCGGAACCACCACACGTCCGACAGGTTGATGATGTCGGGCAGGTCGCCGCCGGTCTGCGCGGTCTGGAACTTCTGCGCGATCTCCTCGTAGTCGGCCCCGGCCGTGACGAGCTTGACGGTGATGTCGGACTGGGAGGCGTTGAAGGCGTTGACGATCTCGGTGCTGACCTTGATCGAGTCGCCGGGGTTGGAGGTCCAGAAGGTGATCTCCTTGGCCGGCTTCACGCCGCTGAAGTCGATCTGCTCGACGGTGCTGGCGCCACCGCCACCACCGCTGGTCGAGGGGCCACCGCCGCAGGCGGAGAGCGCCGCCGCGGAGATGCCCAGGGCGCTGAGGCCGAGGAACCGTCGGCGGTCCAGGATCAGACCCGAGCGATGCAGGTTGGACGAGGTGTTCATGAAGCATCCTTTCCCTGTTGTGCCAACTGTGGGCTGAGAACGTCAGCCTTTGACGCCGCCTTGGGTGAAGCCGTTGACGATGTGACGCTGCAGAAACGCGAAGACGACGAGGATCGGCAGCAGCACCATCACGGTGCCGGCCATCAGGACCCCGAACGAGCTGGCCGCGGACTCGCTGTTCTGCAGCAGCGTCAAACCACGCGGCAGCGTCATCATCTCGGGATCGGTGATGATGATCAGCGGCCACAGGTAGTCGTTCCACTCGTAGACCACGTTGACCAGGGCCACGGTCGCGATCGACGGCAGCGACATCGGCACCACGCAGTGCCACAGCCTCCGCCAGTGACCGGCGCCGTCGAGGTGAGCCGCCTCGATCACCTCGTAGGGCAATTGCATGAAGGCCTGGCGCAGCAGGAACGTACCGAAGCCGGTGCCGAGACCCGGCAGGATGAGTCCCCAATAGGTGTTCTCGCCGCCGAGGCTGCTGACGAAGACGTAGTTGGGCAGCGCGGTGACCTGCGGCGGCACCATCATCGTGGCGAGCACGCCCCAGAAGACGTACTTCTTGCCGGGGAACTCGCAGAAGACCAGGCCGTACGCCGTCAGGATCGCCAGCAGCACCTTCAGCCCCGCGCCGACGACCGTGACGATGGTGGAGTTGAGGAAGAGCCGCCCGAAGGGGACCTTCTGCGCCGCCTCGGAGTAGTTCTCCGGCTGCCAGACCTCGGGGAAGACGACCAGGTCGGTGGTCGCCAGGTCGCCGGGGCCCTTGAAGGAGGCCAGGATCATGTAGCCGAGCGGCAGCACGACGACGAGCACCGCGAGCAGGAGCACCAAGTAGTCGCGTACGGTCAGCGGCGTCAGCCGCACCCGGCGTGAGAGAGCAGTCATGCTCATCGGTAGTGGACCCGCCTCTCCACGACGACCAGCTGGACGAGCGTGATCACCACGAGGATCGCGAAGAGCACCGTGGACAGCATCGCGGAGTAGCCCGCCTGGCTCTGCTCCTTGAAGCCGGTCAGGTAGGCGTCGAAGATCAGGGTGCGGGCGCCGCGGCCGAGCTTGTCCATCGCGATCAGCAGATCGAAGGCCTGCAGGCTGTTGAGGATCGTGGTGACCATCAGGAAGAACGTGGTCGGCGACAGCAGCGGCAGGGTCACCGTGAAGAACCGCCTCACCGGGCCGGCGCCGTCGAGATCGGCCGCCTCCAGCACGTCACCCGGCACCGCCTGCAGGCCGGCGAGGTAGATGACCGCGGCGTAGCCGAGGTTCTTCCAGACGTAGACGATGATCACCATCGTCAGCGTCCACGGGGGCGAGTTGATCCATTCGGGGCTGTTCAGTCCGATGTCACGCAGGATCGCGGAGAGCGCGCCGATGTTGGGGTCAAAGATGTAGAGCCAGGCGAGCCCGACGCCGTAGCCGGAGAGGATGTACGGCGCGAAGGCCGTGGCCTGCGCGAAGCCGGCGCCCGGCAGCTTGCGGTTGAGCGCCAGCGCGACACCCAGGCCCAGGGCGAGAGTGAGACCGACGGTCGCGACGGTGAAGATCGCCGTCGTGGTGAGCACCTTGCTCGCCTCGCCGGAGGTGAAGAAGTCGCGGTAGTTGCCCAGCCCGACGGGGGTCGCGAACTTCGAGCCCAGCGTCCAGTTGAGCGTGGAGTAGTAGATGTTCTGGAAGAGCGGTCGGTAGGTGAAGACCGCGATCAGAGCGACGTTGGGCGCAACGAACGCGACAAAGATCAGCCACTCCCGTAAGCGTCTTCCCGAGAGTGCCTGACGTGGTCGCTTGGTCGTGACGGCCGTCATACCTGGCACGATCGGTGAGTCAAGCGGCTGGGTCGGACCCCGTCAAGAGTAAAACTCTTGGTCTCAAGATTTCGTTACCGGAAACTGACCGTGAACGTCATCTGATTACGAGCCAACGTCCGAGCAACGTGCCGTCGTGCTCGATGAGGGACCCCAACGACACCGGTAGGTCGGTTGGCGGCCCGGTCACGATCCGCCGGCCGTCGCCGGCGAGAAGCTTGGGCGTGATCGTGTGGCAGAGCTCATCGACCACGCCGGCCTCGAGCAGCGAGCCGAGAAGGGTCGGTCCGCCTTCGCAGAGCACGTGTCGCATGCCCTCTTCGTGCAGCCGGTCGAGGAGGGCCGACAGGTCGACCTCAGAGGTGCCGGTGACGTAGACGTTCTCCTCGCCGATCTCGTCGCGCGCGGCGTCCAGGCCGGGTGCCTTGGCGACCGTGGCGAGCCTCACCGCGCCGGGCTCGCAGTCGCGGAGATCGTCGGGGACCCGCCCGCGGCGGGAGACGATGACGATCGGTGCGCCCTTGGCCTTGTACGACTCTGCGATGGCGGTCCCAGCGCCGACCAGGACCGCGTCGGCGAGGTCGCGCAGGACGTGGAAGACGTCGACGTCGACGGCGTTGTTGACCGTGCCGGAACGGCCGTCGGAGCCGGTGGCCGCACCGTCCAGGGAGCTGACCATGTTGGCCCGCAGCCACGGCAGGCGGGGCGGTGCGTAGATGGCGCGCAGGCCTTCAGGAGTCGTCGGGTCGCCGTCACCGTGCAGGAGCCTCACCCCGCAAACCTAACCGCTCAGGGCGCCCCGCTATCTTCATCGCATGAGTTGGTTGGTTACCGGAGGCGCGGGCTACATCGGATCGCACGTCGTGCAGGCACTGCTCGACGCGGGCATGGAGCCGGTCGTCATCGACGACCTGTCCTCGGGGT
>JALZDD010000657.1 GCA_030862715.1 Actinomycetota bacterium
ACCTCGACGTCGTCGCGGCCCTTGAACGCCTTCGCGGAGAAAAGACCCCCGAAGCCGGAACCGATGATGACGACCCGGTGCTTTGCCTGGTCCGCTGACATTGACTAATCCCCTACCTCAAACGAGACCTTTTGAACGTTCCACCTCATATTCTGAACCATTCCGGCGGATCTGTTCATTCCCGGGCGCGACTACTTCGTCACAGTTGCCGGGCGGCCGCCGAGTATGCGTTCCGACCGCGTGTCCGTTACCCCGTCGGAACCCCTTGACTCTAATCTGTGAGGGCGACCGGGACCTTGGGCCCTAGTGATCCATGGCCCGGATCAGACACCTTCAAGTGCGGAAAATTCTTTCAACGAACAGCACACAACGAGACCGTGTGTCCCGACGCGCGAGATCGGAGGAGGAGAACATGCCGTTGAGCCGGCCAGCTCTCCTGCTCCGCACCGGTTCCCGCGCCGTTCAGGACGCCCGCGTCTGGGTCCGAGCGGCCTGCGAGGAGATCGAGCGCACCGATCTCGTGGACTGCGCCGAGTACGGCGTCTCCGAGCTGGTCTCCAACGCGCTGTTCCACGGCACGGCGCCGGTCACGATCCGGATGCGCGGCACTGTCGACCATCCCCGCGTCGAGATCCGCGACGGCTCGACCGAGCCGCCCCTGCTGCCGGTCCCGCTGGCCCTCGACGACGAGGACGAGGTCCTGCTGACGGTCGGTCGCGGCCTCTCGATCGTGGCCAGCGTCTCGGAGGCCTGGGGCGCCGACATCGACGCGTCCGGCAAGGTCGTCTGGTTCACCCCCGCGGCCGAGATCGACGAGGGTGACGGCGTCGAGGGCGTGATCACCGGGCCTGCCGGCGCACCCCCGAGGCCCGAGCGCCTCGGCTCCGAGGCGGTCGAGGTCAGCATCCTCGGCGTACCTCTCGCCCTCTACAAGGGCTTCCAGCACCACTTCCGGGAGCTGCGGCGCGAAGTACGCCTCCTCTCGCTCGCCCACGCCAACGACTACCCGCTCGCCGCCAGCCTCTCGGCGCTGTTCGGCTCGCTGGAACGCCAGCTCCTCGACGGCCTCGGCCACGGCCAGCTCTCCGGGGTGATCGGGTCGGGCTCGGGCCGCGACCGGGAGACGGCTGACCTGCACGTACGCATGCCGCGGTCCGCGGCCGAGACGATGCGCCGCTTCCTCGACATGCTCGATCTCATCGACGAGTTCTGCCGCCAGGAACGGCTGCTCGTCCTGGCCCGCTCGCCCGAGCAGGTCACCTTCCAGCGCTGGTTCCTCGGCGAATACCTCACCCAGGCCGCCGGCGGCCGCCCCACCAGGTGGAGCGCGGCCCAGATGGCCGGTCCGCTCCGCTAGAACCCGTACGCTGTCCGCGTGCTGCGTGAGCATGGCGACCTGCTCGCCCCCATCGCTGCCGGCGGAGCGCTCGGCTCGCTGGCCCGCTGGGGCCTCACGACGGTCCTCCCCCACGGCGGCCACGCCTGGCCGTGGGCGACCTTCCTCACCAACGTCTCCGGCTGCCTGCTGCTGGGCGTGCTGATGGCGTTCGTCCTGGGTCCGTGGTCCACTGTCCCGTTCTGGGGCCGCTACCTGCGCCCGTTCCTCGGGGTCGGCGTGCTCGGCGGCTACACCACCTTCTCGACCTACGAGCTCGAAACGTACGTCCTGGGCGGACATGCGCCCGCACTCGCGATGCTCTACCTGCTCGCCTCGCTGGTCTCCGGGATCGGAGCCGCCTGGCTCGGCCTGACGCTCGGCCGGGTGGTCGTGCTCGACCGTGGCCGAGAGGTGGTGGTCGACGGCATCGACCCCGACCTCGATCCCGACCCTGCCCCCGATCAGGGCCGAGGAGAGCACCGATGACCGCGCTCTTGGTGGTGCTGGGCGGCGCGATCGGCGCTCCGGCGCGCTACCTGACAGACCTCTACCTCCGGGAGTGGACCGGGTCGGACTTCCCGTGGGGGACGATGGCGGTCAACGCCGTCGGCTCGCTCGTGCTCGGTCTGCTGGCCGGGACAGCCGCGAGCGGCGTACTTCCCGGGTGGGTGCTCACCCTGGCCGGCACCGGCTTCTGCGGGGCCCTGACGACCTTCTCGACCTTCTCCTACGAAACCGTCCGCCTGGCCGAGAACGGCCGGTGGGGATCAGCCGCGCTGAACGTCCTCGGATCCCTCGCCGTCGGGACCGCCGCGGTCAGCCTCGGCTGGTTGATCGGGTCGGCCTAGGCCCAGCCGAGCTGGTGCAGCTTCTCGTCGTCGATGCCGAAGTGGTGGGCGATCTCGTGGACGACGGTGATGCGGATCTCGGCGGCCAGGTCGGTCTCGTCCACGCACATCTGCTGGAGAGGCTGGCGGAAGATGAAGATCCGGTCCGGCAGCGTGAGGCCGTAGAGGTCGTTGCGGTCGGTCAGCGCCACGCCGTCGTAGAGACCGAGGGTGTCTCGAGGCTCGCCCTCGGGCGGCCACTCCTCGACTAGCACGACGAGGTTGTGTACCTGAGCGGCGAGCTCATCCGGAATGGCGTCGAGCGCCTGTTCCACTAGTTCGTCGAAGCGCTCTGGGCTTATCTCAATCCCCACAGGGGACATTCTGCCGGGTGACAGGCTACGCCGCTCCCACCGACGTATTTTTCCGCAGATTTGCACGAGCCTGGCGCTCCAGGTCCCGCTGGTGGAGCTCTCCGTTGCGCGGGCGGCCGCGAGTGCGCTTGCGAGCGACAACGATTCCCTCGTAGAAGACCTCGCCGCCCCACACGCCGTGCGGCTCCTGCCTGGCGATCGCGCCCTGCAGGCAGGAGCGCTGCAGCGGACACGTACGGCACAGCTCCTTGGCGCGGTCCGCATCGGCGCTGGTCGCGGCGAACCACAGGTCGCCGTCCTCGATCGCGCACGGCAGCTCGCTCCAGTGCACGCCGGTCGTCTCTCTTGCCGTCGCCACAGGCGAACCAGTCATCACAGCCCCATCCCCTCGCT
>JALZDD010000671.1 GCA_030862715.1 Actinomycetota bacterium
GGCGTCGGCGTCGTCCAGCTCAGCGCCTCCGAGGGGCGCCGCTACTCGGCCTCGAAGGCCTATCTGCGCGAGCAGCCGCTGGACAACCTGCTGATCCTGACCAAAGCGCAGGTCACCCGGGTACGGATCGAGGGCTCGCGCGCCACCGGCGTCGAGGTCGTCGGTGCCGACGGCGACAAGCAGACCATCCGCGCGACCCGCGAGGTCATCGTGGCCGCCGGCGTCTACGGCTCGCCGCACCTGTTGATGCTCTCCGGAATCGGTCATTCCGACCATCTCCGCGACCACGGCATCCAGGTCCACGCCGACCTTCCCGTCGGCGACAACTTCCATGACCACCTCTTCGTGCCGGTCTCTTTCCGGATGGACTCGGCCCTGCGGCGGCCCACGCCTGCCTACTTCGCCGCCGGCTTCGCGAAGTCGCGGCTCACCCGCAAGGGTTGGGCGGCAGGTTCGCAGTTCGAGGCCTTCGGCTTCGTACGCAGTGCCCTGGCCGGTCAGGTCCCCGACCTGCAGCTGCACGTCCTCTACTGGGTCTACCCGTTCCCGAACCAGGACGGCGACAAGGCGATCCGGCCACCGACGAGCAAGCCCGGCCTGTGCATCCTGCCGACCCTGATCTACCCCGAGAGCCGCGGCACCGTACGCCTGGCCAGCGCCGACCCGTCCGCGCACCCGCTGCTCGACCCGGCCTACCTGACCTCGGGCAAGGACACCGAGGTGCTCCTCGACGGCATCGCGAAGGTCCGCGAGATGATGGTGGGCCTCGGGGACAACCAGGGCGAGATCTCGCCCGGCCCGTCGTACGCCACCGATGAGGCGACCCGTGAGCTGCTGCCCAACATCGTGCACAGCGTCTACCACGGCGTCGGCACCTGCCGGATGGGGTCGGACGAGCGCGCCGTGGTCGACCCGTCGCTGCGGGTGCTGGGCATCGACGGCCTGCGCGTCGCCGACGCGAGCGTGATGCCGTCCATCACCGGGGGCAACACGAACGCGCCCTCGATCATGATCGGGGAGCGCGCCGCCGACCTGATCCTCGGCCGATAGGAGACTCCCGCATGTCAGACCTGCTGCTGAGCCACGACCGCGACCGCGTCCGTACGCTCACCCTGAACCGTCCCGACCAGCTCAACGCATTCAGCCAGGCGCTCTATGTCGGCCTCGCAGAGGCGCTGCGCGAGGCCGACGATGACCCGGAGGTGGCGGTCGTGCTGCTGACCGGGACCGGCCGTGCCTTCTCGGCGGGCACCGACCTGGTCGAGATGAAGGAGACTGCCTCGGGTGGCGACGACAGCGCCGCGCACGGGTTCATCGGCCTCCTCGACTCCCTGGCGGCGTTCTCCAAGCCGCTGGTCGTCGCCGTCAACGGGCTGGGGCTCGGCATCGGCGTGACGCTCCTCGGCTTCGCCGACCTCGTCCTCGCCTCGACGAAGGCGAAGTTCAAGACCCCGTTCACCACCCTCGGGGTCGCGCCGGAGGCGGCCTCGAGCTTCCTGTTCCCCCGGCTGATCGGACGCCAGAACGCCGCCTGGATGCTGATGTCGGGGGAGTGGTTCAGCGCCGAGGAGGCCCATGAGATGGGCCTCGTCTGGCGGGTCACCGAGCCCGAGGAGCTCCTCGAGGTCGCCTGGGACCACGCCGCCACGCTCGCCGCGAGGCCAATCAGCAGTCTGGTCGCCGTCAAGGAGACGATGACCTCGTCGCTGCGCCCCGGCATCGAGTCCGCCCGGGAGCTCGAGAACGCCAAGTTCGCCGAGCTGCTCGGCGGGCCGGCCAACATCGAGGCGCTCGTCGCCTTCGCCGAGGGGCGGGAGCCCGACTTCACCAGGCTTCCACCTGGGGCCTGAGCGGGCTCAGCGGGCTCGGTGGGTTCCGTGGGTTCGCTGGTCGAAGCTCCCGTACCGGTCGCGGCCGTCGAGATGGTACCTGCGCTCCATCTCGGTCAGGTCGTCCTCGATCTGCCGGCTGCGGCGCCGGTCGAGGAGCGCGGCGATGAGGGTCAGGACGCTCCAGAACAGGATCATCCCGATCACGACCGCGACGATGGTGCCGTTCATCGATGATCAGCTCCTTCGTGGTGGGTCGATCTGCTCGTGCTCGGGTCCGCCCGGGCCGGGCTCGGCGCTGAGCACGATGTAGTCGACGATGTCGAGGCCCGGGTCGTGCTCCCTGATGACCTCGAGGACCGTGGCCCGGCGCGCTTCGGAGGCCACCTCGCCGGAGACGACGAGGTTGTCGCCGCGTACCTGAAGCCGGATGCCCAGCTCGTGGGTGCGCGGGTCGGTCGCGATCGCGCGCTCGAGATCTCGCGTCTGCTGCTCGTTCATGCCGACCTCCTGGGGACGACGTCGTAGACACGGAACGCTGCCTGGATGACGGGCTGGGCGACGTTTCGTACGGGCACCCCGGCCGGGGTGATGCCCTTCTCGCGCCCGGCGTGGGCGTGGCCGTGGACCGCCAGGTCCACACCCGTCTCGTCGATCGCCTCGCCGATCCGGTAGTTGCCGAGGAACGGCCAGATCTCCTTCGGCTCGCCGATCAGCGTGTCGTCGACGGGAGCGAAGTGTGACAGCGCGACGGTGACGTCCGGCTCCTCGGCGGCGAGGTCGTCGAGGGCTTCGCGCAGGAGGGCGGCGGTCTCGATGCCGTGCCCGGTGAAGGCCTTCATCTCGGGTTCGCCGAAGTCCGCTGCGCACCGGCCGACGAAGCCGAGGCAGAAGCCTTTGATGCCCGCGACGCCGAGGCGGCCGGCATCCGTGTCGATGGTGGTCGAGGTGCCCTCGAGGACGGTCACCCCGCGGTCCTCCAGCAGCCGGACGATGTCACGATCGGCTCCGGAGTGGTAATCGTGGTTGCCGAGGACGACCAGGACGGGCACGTCAGCGGCGTCGAACTCGTCGGCGAACGCCTCGGCCTCCTCGACCGTCCCGTGCTGAGTGAGGTCTCCGGCGACCAGCAGTGCGTCGGCCTCCTCGGAGATGTCCGTGAGCAGCGGCGCGTAGCGGCCGCGCAGGTCGTCGGCCAGATGTACGTCACCCACCGCTGCCACACGAATCGGGTCAGGCATCATCGCCTCCAATACTGCTTCCTTCCATGATGGCGAGCGCGTCGAGCAGGCCGAGCGCGGTCTGTGCGAAGGGGCTTCGCTTCGCCTCCTGTCGCACCAGCCGCCAGTCGATCTGCTCGCGCAGGGCACGTGCGGAGCCGAGAATCGGGGACAGGTCGCAGGCGTGCTCGCTCAGGGCCAGCATCCGCGAGATGAGCAGGTCCGTCGCGGACATGACGGGCATGGTGACGGAGTCGACCGGCAGGTCGGTGCACCGCACCAGAAGCTCCTCGTCGATGGCCCCGGTCGGGAGCCGGTGGATCAGGTCGACGACCACGGTGTCGCGCCCGACCTTCACCAGCCAGTCCTCGGGGGCGTCGACCGGATCCATCCCGTTCAGGACCAGTGCGCGCACGGCATCCTCGACGCACTCGTGGGGGAGCACGAAGTCCACGTCGTGGGTGCTCTCCGGACCGCCTCGGGTCCAGACCGCGTACCCGCCGGCGAGTGCGAACGGGATCTCGGCGGCCTTCAGTGTCGCGCCCACCAGCTTGAGGACGTCGCGCTGTCGCTGGAGCTCCTCGCCCAGCACGTCTGTTCTCGGCATGCGTGTGCGGTACCCCGAACCCGTCCGGTTCAGCCCTTGCCTGAAACGAGAACGTGTTCTAATCTGGACACGTGTCCAGCGCAACGAGCACCCGCCAGGCGGAAACAGTCGAGCGCGTGTTCGCCGCAGGTCTGGAGGAGCTGCGCGAGGTCGGGCACGAGACGCTGACCATCCGTTCGGTCGCCGCGCGGGCCGGGGTCTCCCCGGCCACGGCCTACACCTACCTCGCCTCCAGGAACCATCTCTTCGCCGAGCTCTTCTGGCGCCATCTGACCCAGACGCCGGCGGTCGAGGAGACCGGGTCCCGCGTGGAGCGGGTGCAGGCGGCCGTACGCAGCCTGACCACCCGGATCGCGGAGGAGCCGGCGCTCGCGGCAGCGGTCACGCCGGCGCTGCTGGGCAGCGACTCCGATGTCGAGCGGCTGCGGCTGCGGATCGGGGCCGAGTTCGCCGCCCGGTTCGAGGCGGCGCTCGGCGAGGGCGCGGGCGACGCCGAGCGCGAAGCCTTGCTGCTCGCCTTCTCCGGGGCGCTGCTGCAGGCGGGCATGGGCCTGATGACCTACGACGAGATGGCGGACCGGCTCGTCCCGGTCGTCGCCGTGATCGTCGGTAAGGAGTGAGATGACGAGCACCGCCACCGAGATCTTCGACCCCTACGACTACGACTTCCACGAGGACCCCTACCCGGTCTATGCCCGGCTGCGGGACGAGGCGCCGCTCTACTACAACGCCTCCGACGACTTCTGGGCGCTCTCCCGGCATGCCGACGTGCACGCCGCGGTGAAGAACGACGTCACCTTCTCCAACCGGATGGGGGTCTCGGTCGACGCCAGCGCCTGGAATGCCGACGCCCATCGGGTGATGTCCTTCCTGGCCCTTGACGGCAAGGAGCAGACCCGGCTGCGGAAGCTGGTCTCGACCGGGTTCACGCCCCGCCGCGTGCGCGAACTCACCCCGCAGATCCAGGCGCTCGCCGACCACTATCTCGACGCGTTGGTCGCGACCTGCGCCGAGACGGGAGAGGTGGACTGGATCGCCGAGCTCGCCGGCAGGCTCCCGATGGACGTCATCTCGGAGATGATGGGCGTCCCCACCGTCGACCGCGACGAGGTGCGGCGCCTGGCCGACCTGGTGGTGCACCGTGAGGACGGCGTACGCGACGTGCCGGAGGCCGGGATGACGGCCGCCCTCAAGCTGATCGGCTACTACGCCGAGATGGTCGCGCAGCGGCGTAGGCAGCCGAGCGAGGACCTCACCTCGGCACTCATCGAGGCCGAGGTCGACGGCGACCGGCTGCTCGACCACGAGGTGATCGCGTTCCTGTTCCTGATGGTCGTCGCCGGCAACGAGACCACCACCAAGCTCCTCGGCAACGCCCTCTTCCACCTCGGCGCCCA
>JALZDD010000684.1 GCA_030862715.1 Actinomycetota bacterium
GTCGCCGGGGCCCGCTGGTGCGGACAGCGGCAAAACGTATATGAGAATCATTCCCAATACCAGTAGTGTGTCCGACCATGAGCCCCACACTCGTCCTGGCAGACCATCGCGCCGGCCGCTGGCGTACCTCCGAACCCGGGGGTTCGCCGGGCCCGTGGTCGCAGGCGACGCTGGCCGAGCACGCGGGCGTCCTCACCCTCCCGGCGGACGCTCCGGGCGGGGCGCGGGCGGTGTTCGCGGACGACGCGCTCGGCACGCTCGTCGTGCTCGACGGCGCAGGTCAGGCGCGGAGAGTGCCGGTCGCGATCCCCGCCGAGCATCTCGCCTGCGACCCCACCGGGCGCTACGTCGTGATCACCACGGGCCTGGGCGCCTCGTGGGATCCGTGGAGCGATCTGGTCACGGTCGTGGATCTGGCCGACCCGAGCGGCACCACCGCCGTGCGGGTGCGGGTCCGCACCGGCGAACCCGGCGTCGTGGTTGTTCCGGATGTCGGAACAGGCGACCCGATGGTCGTGCTGCGACACCGCGAGCCCGGCGAGGCGGAGGTCATCCCGCTGCACGACCTGCTCGGGGCCGGTCCACACTGCCCGGTCATACGCGGCGAGCGCCTGAAGCTCGAGGGAGACCTCGGACACGGCGACGCCGCCGACCACCGTTCGGGGGTCGTCCACCTGTCCACCGAGGCGGGCATCGAACGGCTCCGTGTCACCGGGGGCCGCGCCGAGCGTCTGGAGACCTGGCCGTGGCCGGTCCCCGGACGGGCGTACTTCCTCCGCTTCGATCCGGCGCTGGGCATCGTCTGCTCCGTGCGCGGGGCCGACTCCGACGCCGAGCAGTGGCACACCTGGACGAACCACGTGGTGCGCTGGAGCCTCGACGGAGCGGCCGAGGTGACCCGGACCGGTAACGGCCTGGTGTTCCGGCCCGACGCCGCCGGTGGAACGGTCGCCTGGACGACCGTGCACCCCGACGGCGACCGGCTGGCGATGCTCACGGGTGACCGGCTCAGCGAGGTCGAGCTCGCGCCGATGAGCGCCGCCCCACGCCCCGGGGTCGCGCCCTGGGACCCGGTCGGGGACAGGTCCGCGCAACGACGCGCGCTGGCACTGGTCTCCGGCGACCTGGCCGCGGTCACCCGTGGAGGGGACGGCGAGCTCCACCTCGTCCGCCGCTCCGGCATCGACTCGACCATCGACCTCGGATCGCCCTTCGACGAAGGCGGTCACCTGGGCGTCATCAGGCCTCCCGAGACATGGGTCGACGGGGTGGGACGGTGAGCCGCGCGAGCGTGCACGTCGCGCTGCGTCGTGCCGAGCGGTCGGGCCGTCCGGGACTGCCGCTGGGTCGTTTCCGCCTGTCCCGGCGTCCCGGTGACCTGCTTCCCGTCCTCGTCGACGAGCACGGCGGGCTCGTCTTCGATCCGGGCGTCAGGATCCAGGGCGCCTCGCCGTCGCCGGACGGACGCCTGGTCGCCGTCGAGGTCAGCGACGACGGCTCAGAGAACGGCCGCGTGGTGATCGTGGACACGGCGTCGCAGGCGTCGACCGAGCTCGCAGAGGTGGCGGTCCGGCACGCGCGGATGGCCTGGGCGGGCGAGGACCTGTTCCTCGTCGATGGCCTGGGCCGCTGCCTGCAGGTCAGGCACGGCGAGCCGCTACGGACGCTGTTCACCACGGGCTCCGGTGAGCGCGCGACGCCGATCGGCGCCGGCGGCCGGATGATCATCGCCCGGACCGACGAGGACCGGACCCGGGTGGTCGGCATCGACGGCGCCGAGATCCTCGAGCTCCCCAGGGTCCGCAGCGTCAGCGCTGCGGCGGACACGTTGCTGGCGGTGACCGGCGACGAGCTGGTGAGTCTTCGGGTGCCGGGATGGGCACCAGCACGATGTCGGCTGCAGACCCTGCTCGGAGTACCCGTCCATGCCCAGGCCGTTCCGGGCGGCTGCCTGGTCCACCTGATCCGGGATGGCCACTCCGTGATCGTCCGCCTCGCCGCCGACGCAGGAGTCCTCGCGCCGACGGAGGCCGTCGCCATCTCGGAGCAGCAGGACGTACGTACCGTCTCTGGTCTCTCCTGGGCGCAGGACCGCGCCTGGGTGCGGATCGAGTCGCCGGCGGGTGCACCGCTGGTGATGCCGCTCGAGGAGGCGGGATGCGCGACGAGCGAGGGACCGCGATCGCGGTTGAGGACCGTGACCGCGGAGGACGGTGCCGAGATCGAGCTGATCCTGACCGGAGACCCCGGCGGCCCGACCCTCCTGGAGGTCTACGGCGGGTTCGGGATCGTCGACCTTCCGGCCTTCGAGCCCTCGGTCGCCGCCTGGTGCGAGCTCGGCGGGCTGCACGTCACCGCCCGGCTGCGCGGCGGAGGCGGCGCGGGCACGCCCTGGCACACCTCCGGGCAGGGCGTGGGCAAGACGCGTACGGTCGCCGACGCCGTCACCGTCGTGCGCGAGCTGGTACGCCTCGGTCTGACCCGGCCGGAGCGGCTGGTACTCGCCGGGGCGTCGCTCGGCGGACTGGTCGCCGTCTCCGCGGCGCTCGCCGAGCCAGGCCTCGTCGCCGGGGTCGCCTGCACGGCCGCGCCCCTCGACCCGCACCGCATCAGCGAGCACCCGGGCGCGCGGCACTGGGCCGCGGAGTTCGGCGACCCGAGCGATCGGGCGGTGCGGGCCGCCATGGACGGCTACTCGCCGTTCGAGCGCGCCGGCCGATTTCCGGGCGCGCGCTGGCCCCGCTTCCTGCTGACCACCTTCGCGGAGGACTCCCGGGTCGCGGCCGCACCCACCGACCGGCTCGCCGAGGTGCTCACGGCACGCGGCGCGGAGGTCGTACGCCACCACCGCCCCCGGATGGGCCATGGCGGCAACCACCTCGACCTCGTGCACGACTTCGCCGCCTCCGTCCTCGACTTCGCCCTCGACTCAGCTCACGAATCCACAGGAGTGTGATGACCCCCACCGATCTCTCCGTGACGACGGACGACGTCTCACCACCGGTACTCTCGCGGCCCGGCGAACGCGTTCCCGTGCCCGCCGCCATCGCCCGGCGCAGATGGCGCGCCCGGCTGCTGACCATCGGCCTCGGGGCCGCCCTCCTCGTCGTCATCGCGCTGTCCGCGTCGTCGGGCACCGTCGATCTGACCGCGCTCGACGCCGCCAGGCTCGTCACCGGGCACCTGCTGCCGGGGATGCCGTGGATGAGCGACGGCACCTACACCGTGCTGCAGGACCAGGTGGTGTGGCAGTTCCGGCTGCCACGTGCGCTGCTGGCCGCTCTGGCCGGAGCGGCGCTGAGCCTGGCCGGGGTCTTCATCCAGGCAGTCGTACGCAACCCACTGGCCGAGCCGGCGATCATCGGCGTCTCCTCGGGCGCAGGGGTGGGCGCGGTCTCCGTGGTGGTCCTGGGCGCCGCGGCGGTCGGCGCCTGGATCGGCACCGCGGCGTTTCTGGGCGCCGCTGTCGCCACCGCGGCGGTGTTCTGGGTGGCGTACAAGAACGGCAGCATCGCCCCGCAGCGGCTGGTGCTGACCGGGGTGGCGCTGGGCACGTTCTTCAGCGCGATCACCAGCTACCTGACGCTCACCACCGAGGCCCAGAACGTGTTCAGCGTGATGTTCTTCCTGCTGGGCTCGGTATCCGCCGCCACGATGACCGACCTGGCCGGTCCGCTGGTGGCCCTCGTGGTCGCGCTCGGCGTCTCGGTCACCACCGGCCGCGCGGTCAACGCGCTCCAGGTCGGCGACGAGACGGCGACCGCGCTGGGAGTCCGGGTGAACCGGCTTCGGTCGGTCCTGCTGCTCGCGGCCGCGCTTCTCACCGGCACCGTCGTCTCGGTCGCCGGCGGGATCGGCTTCGTCGGTCTGGTGGTCCCGCACATCGCGCGGATCCTGGTCGGCTCCGACCACCGGCGGATCGTTCCCGTGACGGTGTTCGGCGGAGCCCTGTTCCTGTGTGGCGCGGACCTGATCGCCCGCACCGTCTCGGCACCCGCCGAGGTGCCGCTGGGCATCATCACCGCGCTGATCGGGGTGCCGTTCTTCCTGTGGCTGATGCGCGGCCGGGCCGCCGACGAGCAGGGGATGGCGCGATGAGGCTCGAGACGCTGGACCTCACCCTGAACCGGGGCAGCCGGGAGGTCGTCACCGCGGCCTCGGTCGTGGTCGAGCCGGGGGAGGTCCTCGGTCTGCTCGGCGCCAACGGCAGCGGCAAGTCGACCATCCTGCGGGCCTGTTTCGGCGCCCTCCGGCCGGTCTCGGGACAGGTTCTCCTCGACGGCGCCGACGTCGCCACGATGAGCCGTCGCGAGATCGCTCGCCGGGTCGCGGTGATGGCCCAGGAGCCGCCGGACGAGTTCGGGCTCACCGTCGCCGAGAGCGTGCTGCTGGGACGTACGCCGCACCGAGGAGTGCTCGGCCGGGACAGTCCTGAGGACTGGCTGGTCGTGGGCCGGGCCATGGAGCTGGCGGGAGTCTCGACGCTGGCCGACCGGCCGGTCCACCGCCTCTCGGGCGGTGAGCGGCAGCGTACGTTGCTGGCCCGGGCGATCGCGCAGGAGGCCGAGCTCCTGCTCCTCGACGAGCCCACCAACCACCTCGACGTCTCCTACCGCTTCGAGCTGATGCACACCGTCGCGGAGCTCGGCATCACCACCGTGGTCGCACTTCACGAGCTCGACCTCGCGCTGGCCTACTGCGACC
>JALZDD010000701.1 GCA_030862715.1 Actinomycetota bacterium
TGTGGGAGCTGTACGTCATCGAGGGGCTGGCCGGCGACCGGGTCGCGCTGGTCACCAAGACCCACCAGGCGCTGGTGGACGGCGCCGAGACCGTCGACCTGGTCCAGCTGCTGCTCGACGACAAGCCCGAGGTCGGGCCGATCGTGCCGGACCTGTGGGAGCCGCCGGAGCCGCAGTCGAGCGCGCGCCTGGTCGCGGGCGCGGTCTTCGACGCGGTCACCTCGGTCAGCGGCCTGACCGACACCGCGCGCAGCCTGGGCGGCTTCGCCCTGGGGCGGGTGACCGGTGTGGCCAAGGACGTGCAGAACGCGGGCGCAGGCATTGCCCGGGCCCTCAGCCGCCGGGCTCCGGAGCGGCCGACGCCGCTCAACGGGACCCTCTCCCAGCAGCGGCTCGTGGTCACGCTGCAGGCCGACCTCGCCGACTTCCGCCGCATCCGGGACACCCACGGCGGCACCGTCAACGACGTCATCCTCGCCGCCGTCACCGGCGGTCTGCGTGACTGGCTGATGACTCGGCAGCAGTCACTGGCCGGGGTACGCCAGGTGCCGGCGCTGGTGCCGGTCTCGGTGATCGACGAGGAGCTCGACCCGACCCAGCTCGGCTCCGCGGTGGCGCCGCACTTCGTGGTGCTCCCGGTGGCGGAGCCGTCGCCCGTGGTCCGTCTCCACCAGGTGTCGTACTCCTTCGAGCAGCACAACGCCCACGCCCGCACGGTCAGCGCGCAGCGGCTGGCCGGGATCAGTGGCTTCGCCCCGGCGACCTTCCACGTGGTCGGCTCCCGGGTGGCCGCCGAGAGCGAGCACGACTACCTGCTCTCGGTGTGCAACGTGCCCGGCCCGCAGGAGCCGCGCTATGCGGCCGGCTCCCGGCTGGTGGCCTCCTATCCGATCCACCCGCTGGCCGACGGGCACACCCTCGCGATCGGGGTGACCTCCTACGACGGCCAGGTCTTCTTCGCGATCACCGCCGACCGCGACCTGGTGCCCGACGCGTCGCTGGTCGGACAGTGCATCAGCGAAGCCCTCGACGAGCTGCTCGACACCGCCTCCGGACGCCGCTTCCGTGCGCCCCGGGGCCTGCGCGTGGTCAAGAATTCCGGCGAGTGAGGCAGAATCCGACCCGTGACCCGCATCTACGTACCCGCCACGCTCGAGCTCCTCGCTGACTGGTACGCGAAGGGCGAGCTGCCCGGCATCGCCGACGGCTACGCGGCCCCCGACGACAGCGAAGAGGCCGAGTACGCCGCCCTGATGAGCGCCGCCGACGACTCGGCGGCGCTCCTGGCCGGTCCCGGGCGAAGGGTCGTGGTCGTCGTCGACGCTCCGGCCGCGCTAGGTGACCAGGCGGTGCCGCTCAAGCTCGTCGCCGCCGTCCACGCCGACCTGGCAGATCGCCCGGCCGGCGCGGACCCCGACGAGGATCTGGGCTGGTTCGCGACCCAGGAGATCCCCGACCTGATCTAGGTCACTCCTCCTCGCCCCACCAGGTCTCGGTGTCGATGCCCTGGTAGGGAGGGACCTTGACGGTGCGGGCACCGGCCTTGCCGCCGATGGTGATGGTGCGGTAGCTGACGTTGTTCGACCGCGTCCGCTCGTAGAGGTTGCCGTCGGGGTTGACGGTGACCTTGATCCGATACGTACCGTTCTTCACCTTGCTCAGGTCGAAGGCCTGGGTCTGGGCCTGGTTGTAGGTGTCACCCCAGCCCGTCGGCATGCTCTCCCGCAGCCAGAGCGCAGACTTCTCGCCACAGGCCGACTCCAGCCCGGTCTGGCTCGGTCGCAGCGTCGCGCCGGGCACGGTCAGGTCCACCGGGTCGGTGGGCGCGAGGCACCAGGACTGCTTGCCGCTCGTCGAGACGACCTTGTCCTTGGCGTCGACCAGCTCGTACTTGGCGAAGTCGAGGAAGTGCCAGTGGTTGTGCTCGGGCGCCTCGTGGAACTCCATGGTGCCCGTCTTCTTGATCCCGACCTGCTCTCCGTCGCGGTAGAACATCTGGTAGGCGTCCATCACCGGTGCGGTGCCGCGGCGGAAGCCCTCCACGATCATCGGTGCAGGGCCGGCGTTCCACTCGTTGGCGGCGAAGTTGAGGCGGTCGGTGCCGCCCTCGTCGACCGCGGTCGAGATCTGCCACGCGGGCAATGAGACGAGGTCGGGCAGGGTGTCCTTCTTGGGCTTGCCCGGCTTGATGGTGCCGAGAGCGCCGCCCAGCGGGAGCCGGCCGCGGCCGTTCTCGCCGCCCTCCAGCGACTCTCGCGGCACCACGGTGCGAGCGCCGTGGTCGTCATCGGCCCCGTGGGCAGCCATGATGCCCACGCCACCCTCGCCCTCGCCCTCGCAGCCACCCTCGGGGCACCCGTCGACGATGACCAGGTTCTGCTTGGCACTGCGGCTGGCCTTCGGCAGACCGAGGAAGTCGGCGACGGGCTTGCTGACGCTCATCGTCATGGTGAGCGCGGTCTCGCCCTTGGTCTCGAACTCGAGGTCGGAGACGGTCGGGACCGCCATGCCCCGCTCGATGCCGTACAGGACACCCTTGGTGAACCAGTTGCCGCCGCAGAACTCCGGGTAGACCGGTCCGGTGGCGCCGTCTGTCTGCACCCGCTGCCGGTCGTAGCCGCCGGGACACAGCGGTCGGTTCTCGTCGAGGATCACCTTGCCGGCCTTGTTCTTGAGCGTGACCCGAAGGCCGTCCTTGAAGCCCTTCATCCCGTCGACGATCGAGGCGGGCGCGGTCGTGGTGGTGCGCTTCTTGCCCCGGATGATGGTCTTGGTCAGCTTGACCGGCTCGTCGTAGGCCGTGTGGCTGGCGCGGAACTCGAAGGCCGCGTCATAGGCAGCCAGCCAGACCGACGGCTGGACGTACGCCGTTCCCTCCCAGGCCTCCACCTCGACGGTGTCGGCTGCGGCGACGAGCTTCAGTGTTCCCTTGCCGGTGGTGCCGCTCGCGGGACCGGAGTTCGCCGTCACGGTCGTGGTGACGACGAGCGCGGCTGCCACCAGCCCGATGCCGGCCGAGACCAGCTGCCGCGTGCGAGTACGACGTTTTACCATCGAGATGTCCCCTCATGAGTGGCCCGAATCCCTCCTGATCCGAGACCTGATGCCCGGCAATGTATTGCCGGGCACATATGGGGACGGTTCGTTTTTCAGTTCGGTTGCATCAAACCGGTGAGATTCTCACCGAGAAAGGTACGCCGCGCCGACCGCCTGCTCGAGGTCGAAGGCCTTGAGCATCAATTCCTCGACGTACTCCTCGAGCTTGGCCCCGACCAGCGGCACGGGCACCTTGATGTTCAGCCGCACGCTCTCGGTGGTGCGTCCGTCGGACTCGGACAGCGAGATGTTGCCCCGCAAGGTGGCCAGGCCGCCGGGGACGGTGATGTCGACGACGGCGACGGTGTCGGAGGACCAGACCTCGTTCTGATGGACGGTGAGGTCGCCGGAGACGATGCGCTTCGCGAAGGAGGGTACGCCGACGGTCGACTGCACCCGGTCGATCCGGACCTCCCGCGGCGCACCGCCGATGGTCACCCGGCGGCGGAGCGCTCCTTGGGCGTCGGCGACCCGCTCGCGGAAGCCCGGATCAGCCAGCATCGCGGACACCTCGCCCATGCGGGCGTCGTAGACGAGCTCGTGCTGAAGGGTCGTCGTCATTGCCGAATCCTTTGGGGCTCTTCTGCGGGTTGGGACGGGGGATGAGGAGGCTCAGGCGGCGAGCCAGCGGGTGCCTACCTCATGCTCCTTCTCGAGCGCCTTCTTGAAGATCGAGAGGATGAGATCCTCGAGCTTTCCGCTGACCAGGGGCACATTCACCGTAGCGGTCAGGGTGACCGTCTCGACGGTCTTCGTGCCGTTCTCGGCCAGCCGCGCGGTGCCGGAGAGCGAGCCCGGCTTGCCCGGCAAGGTGAGCTTGAGGTCGCCGGAGGTGAAGTCGGCCGACCAGATCTCGTCCTGGTGCACCTCGATCGTGTCGCCGACGAACTTCTTCGCGAACCCGGGCACCCCGGTGACCGTCTGGGCGTAGCGGATGCTCACCGTCGTCCCCGTGATCGCCACGCTCTTGGACAGCGCGTGCTGGGCGTCGCAGACCTGCTCGCGGAACGCCGCGTCGGCGAGCATCCCGGAGACGGCTGCGATCGGCGCGTCATATGCCAGGTCGATCGACAGCTTCTTGCTCATGACCACACATCATGACGCCTAGTCGGGCCAGAGTCATCAGCGGAGCCGCCGAGAGAACCGACACATTCCAGGAGTATGCTCTTTACTCCCAGGCCAGCGGCAGGTCTTGAGCCTATGACTCACATCGGCGATTCCTTCGGATCCAGCCGCCTACACAGAGCCCTCCCGGGATACCGTGACAGGTGTGTCAACGGAGACGCATATCAAACCTGTCCAAGCTCAGCAGAACGTCCTGCAGAACCGACTGCCGAGCACCACCTACTTCCGCCACGTAGCTCCCGAGGAGCTCACCGGCCGCAGCGAGGCTGATCTCGCCGGCGCGGTGGGATCCCACCTGGCGCTGGCAGCGAACCGCCCGCAGGGCACCGCCGCCGTGCGCATCCTCACCCCGACCACCGCCGCAGACGGTTGGTCCGCCGGAGGCCGCAGCGTCGTCGAGATCGTCGTCGACGACATGCCCTACCTCGTGGACTCGGTCAAGACCGAGCTCTACCGTCGTGGCCTCGACGTCCATCTCGTCGTCCACCCCGTCATCGACGTCACCCGTGACGTGACCGGTGCGCTCGAGGGGGTGAACGAAGGCGACATCAGCGAGTCCTGGATGCACATCGAGATCGACCGTCTCGCCCCCGACGCCGCCAAGGAGATCGTCTCGGGCCTCGAGGGAGTCCTCGAGGACGTACGCGAGGTCGTCGAGGACGAGCCGAGACTGCACCGCCGGCTGGCGGAGATCGCGGCCGGCCTGCGCTACACCCCGCCCAACAGCGTGCCGCGCGAGGAGGCCTCCGAGGCTGCCGAGCTGCTGGCCTGGCTGGCCGAGGACCACTTCCTGCTGACCGGCTATCGCGAGTACCGCCTCGACGGCGACTACCTGCGCGGCCGCTCCGGCACCGGCCTGGGCATCCTGCGCGCCGACCCGCCGCAGGCCCCCGACCACGGCAAGATGCCGCCCAAGGTCGCCGCCCACGCCCGCGACAAGGTCATGCTCGTCCTGGCGAAGGCCAACTCACGCTCGACAGTCGGGGAGCCCGCCTACCTCGACCACGTCGGCATCAAGATCTTCAACGGCGCCGGTGAGGTGATCGGCGAGCACCGCTTCCTCGGCCTCTTCACCACCAAGGCGGCTCGCCAGTCGGTGACCCGGATCCCGGTCGTACGCGGCAAGGTCGCCGCGGTCCTCGACCACACCGGCTACGACGCCCGTAGCCACACCGGCAAGGCGATGCTCGACGCGATGGAGACCTACCCGCGCGAGGAGCTCTTCCACGCCTCCACCGAGGAGCTGATGGACCTCGCCGAGGCCGCGCTGGGAGCGATCGAGCGTCGCATCCTGCGGGTGGCCGTCCGGCCCGACACGTACGGTCGCTATGTCTCGGTGCTCGTCTCGCTGCCGCGTGACCGCTACAACACGACGGTCCGCGAGCGGTTCTCGAAGGTGCTCCTCGATGCCCTCGGCGGCACCGATCTGGAGTTCACCGTACGCATCAGCGAGTCGACCACCGCCCGGGTGCACTTCGTGGTCCACGGCACCACCGAGTCGCTGGGGAAGGCCCTGGACACCCCGGGGCTGGTCGACAGCCTCGAGTCGCGGCTGCGCAAGGCCGCGCGGAGCTGGCGCGACGACCTGGTCAGCGCGGTCATCGCCCATGCCGGCGAGGACGGCGCCGCCCGGCTCTCGCACGTGCTCGACGCGTTCCCGGAGGCCTACAAGGAGGACTTCGACGCCGACACCGGCGCCGCCGACCTGACCCGGCTCGAGATGCTCTCGCACCAGGGTGGGGCGGTCGACTTCTCCTTCTACAAGGACCCGGAGAGCGCCGGCGGATTCCGGATCAAGATCTACCGCACCGGCGGCCCGCTCTCGCTGTCCCTGATGCTCCCGATCCTGTCCTCCTTCGGCTTCGAGGTCACCGACGAGCGGCCCTATGACATCGAAGGCTTCGGCACGTCCGGGTCGGAGGAGTGGTTCATCTACGACTTCGGGCTCGCCTACTCCGGCACCCCGGTCGGCACCCCGACACAGCTGGTCGCCGCACTGCATCAGGCCTGGTCCGGCCGCAGCGAGGTCGACGGGCTGAACGCGCTCGTCCTAGCCGGTCTCGACCACGGTCAGGTGACGTTGCTGCGTGCCTACGGGCGCTACCTGCGTCAGGCCGGCACACCCAACTCGTTCCAGACGATCGCGGGCGCGCTGTGCACGAACCCGAACATCGCACGGCAGATCGTGGAGCTGTTCGAGACCCGTTTCGACCCCTCGCTCACCACGCGTGACGAGACGAAGCGGGCCGAGGCGATCATCGAGGCTCTCGATGACGTGGCGAGCCTGGACCAGGACCGGATCCTGCGCAGCTACGTCACCGCGATCCTGGCGACGACGCGGACGAACTATTACCGCGGGCGGAACTACCTCGCGCTCAAGTTCGACCCGCAGCAGCTGCCCGACCTGCCGCTGCCGCGGCCGGCGTACGAGATCTTCGTCTACTCGCCCGACGTCGAGGGCGTGCACCTGCGCTTCGACGCCGTGGCCCGTGGCGGGCTGCGGTGGAGCGACCGGCGCGACGACTTCCGCACCGAGGTGCTCGGGCTGGCGAAGGCGCAGCAGGTCAAGAACACCGTGATCGTGCCGGGTGGCGCGAAGGGTGGCTTCGTCCCCAAGGGCGTGGCCGGTCCGGACGCGTACGTCACGTTCCTGCGCGGCCTGCTCGACGTCACCGACAACCGGGTGGACGGTGAGATCGTGCCGCCGGCCGACGTGGTGCGCCACGACGGCGACGACTCCTACCTCGTCGTCGCCGCCGACAAGGGCACCGCGACGTTCTCCGACCTGGCCAACTCGGTCGCGGCGGAGTACGACTTCTGGCTCGGCGACGCGTTCGCCTCCGGAGGCTCGGCGGGCTATGACCACAAGGCCATGGGCATCACCTCCCGTGGCGCCTGGGTCTCGGTGCAGCACCACTTCAAGCGGCTCGGCATCGACCCGCAGACCGACGAGATCACCGCGGTCGGCGTCGGGGACATGTCCGGTGACGTCTTCGGCAACGGCATGCTGCGCTCGGACCGCATCCGGCTCGTGGCCGCCTTCGACCACCGGCACATCTTCATCGACCCCACGCCCGACGCGGCGACGGGTTTCCAGGAGCGGAAGCGGCTCTTCGAGATGCCCCGGTCGACCTGGGAGTCCTACGACACCTCACTGATCTCGGCAGGCGGCGGCGTGTGGTCGCGGCAGCTGAAGTGGGTGCCGATCAGCCCCGAGGTGCGTCAGGCGCTCG
The DNA here is from genome assembly GCA_030862715.1 of Actinomycetota bacterium. Next base: position 7,455 of record JALZDD010000701.1, read on the forward strand.
GTCTGGCGACCGACGTCAAGCGGCTCACCCCGCAGGAGCTGATCAGCGCGATCCTGCGCGCGCCGGTCGACCTGCTGTGGAACGGCGGGATCGGGACGTACGTCAAGGCGTCCAGCGAGACCGACGCCGACGCCGGTGACCACGCCAACGACGGGGTCCGGGTGGACGCCGCCGAGCTGCGGGT
>JALZDD010000729.1 GCA_030862715.1 Actinomycetota bacterium
GTGTTCGATGTCGGCCAGGTGACAGGACCGGGATGCCGTCGGGAATGCGTGAGGGCTTCATCGCAACCTCCTACTCCGAGCATGCGCCGACGTGCGGCCGCGATCAACCCCGGCTCTCAGGGTCGGGTGTCACCGGCGCAGCAGCAGGCTGACGTCGGGCGCGAGCTCGACCTGTGATCCGAAGCCGCGGCTGGTCTTCCGCAGAACCCGGTGCAGCCACCTGGCGTCCTCCACCGTGGCGCGCCGCAAGCGCATCTGCCGCGATTGCAGGGGCACCATCCGCACATGGTCGAGACCTCCGGCCGGATCGAGCTTGGCGACGTACAACAGCCGCAGGTCCCCCCGGAACCGTTCCATGCCCAGGATTCCCTCGTAGTCGTTGATCAAGTCGCCGCAGCCGTAGAGCACGAGCCGGTCCCGATAGACCTCGACCGGGCGCGGGTGGTGCGAGGAATGCCCATGGACCACGTCCACCCCGCTGTCGATGAGCCGATGGGCGAAGCGGACCTGCGCCCGCGGCACGCCGTACCCCCAATTCGATCCCCAGTGGACCGACACGACTGCAATGTCTCCCGGCTGCTTCGCCCGCCGCACGCGCTCGCAGAGCGAGCCGGCGTCAGCGTCGGAATCCTCGCTGAAGAAGGCCACGCCAGGGCGTTCCGGTCCTGCCGCCCAGCTTTGAGGTACGCCACTGGAGGCCGACCCCACCGACCAGACCAGGACCCGATGGTCACCGGCGTTGAGCGCCGCTGGGCGCCATGCCTGCTGCGCATCGCGTCCCGCGCCCACCGGTCCAAGGCGCGCGCGGCTGAGTACATCGAGTGTCTCCTCGAGTCCGCCGACGCCGAAGTCCAACACGTGGTTGTTGGCGAGCGCGCAGGCATCGAGCCGGGCAGCGGTCAGACAGGCGACGTTGCCTGGGTGCATCCGGTATTGCACCGCCTTGGCGGGCTGGGCGTCGTCGCTCGTGGTGATGCTGGTCTCCAGGTTGGCGATGCGCAGATCCGGTGCGAGTTCGTCGAGGACCTCCAAGGCATCGCCCCACGGCCACGAGTAGTCCACCGGCTGACGGATGGCTCCTGACGCCGACTCGGCAAGCGCAACGTAGTCCCGGGCACTGGCGGCGTACCGCTCCCACAGACGTGGGTCACCCGCCGCAGGCAGAATCTGGTCCACACCTCGGCCCGTCATCACGTCCCCGGTCAGGCACAGCACGACCACCCTCCCATCGTGGCACTCACCGGCGGTCCGACGTACGGTCTCCTGGTTTTCGATGAACCGCGGTGCGGGTTGGCCCGTATACCTGGTATGAGACCTTCTACTTTCTTCCTGGCTAGGGCCGTACTTGCGGCTGCTGCCACGGCACTCTTCGCCGCGGGTTGCGGCAGCGACGACGGCGCGGATGGATCGGACGCCGGCGGCGGGTCAGCGCTCGTCTCTGTGGCCGAGGTTGACGGCACCGACGTGCTCACCGATGCCGAGGGGCACACGCTCTACACCGCAGAGGTCGAGAAGGATGGACAGATCCACTGCGTCGACACCTGCGCGGATTTCTGGGAGCCGATCGTCGCGTCCGACGCTGACGTCGACGCGGCGAACTCCACGCTTGACGGCAAGTTCGGGATGGTGGAGCGTCCCGACGGATCGTCACAGCTGACGTACGACGGCCTGCCGCTGTACACCTTCGCCGAGGAGGGCGCCGGCGAGCTCCAGGGCGACGGCTTCACGGATGATTTCCAGGGCACCCAGTTCGTGTGGGCGGCGGCGCGGACCGACGGGTCCTCGGCCCCGTCGGAATCGTCCACGCCGGATGACAACGGAGGCGGCTTTGGCTACTGACGGGTGCGGTCTCTGCGTGGCACCGCGACGCGGGACCGCGGGGATGGCTGTCCGTCGTACCACCATGACGGGCAGTAGCCAAGGACGGACGTCCGCTCGAGGGCCACCAGGAGGGGTGGGTTCGATGAACCATCGATGAACCCGTGATGAAGGCATGCGGGGAAGCCGTCCGAGTGGTCAAGGTGGGTTCTTTTGCCTGCCTAGAATCCTGCGGTCACCGGCCAACCGGGGCACCGGCGAGACATGGTCTCGGCGTTCGGGGGATCGTCACGGTTAAGTACTTTGAGGACCCCCACATGCCTTCGACCCTGCTGTCGTTCCCCTACTACCGCAGCAACCCCTACCTCACGATGCTCACCGTGGCACCGCGGGCGGCGGGCTGGGACGTGGTCGAGGGAGTGCAGGGGCTGCACCGGCTCGAGGCCCGCGCCGAGCACCTGGGGCAGGGGGACGTGCTCCACGTCCACTGGACCTCCCCGGTGACCGCCGGCTGCGAGAGCGTCGAGGAGGCCTGGGCCAACGAGGCCCGGTTCGAGGACGTGCTGAGCGGACTGCGCGACCGTGGCGCCGACGTGCTGTGGACTGTGCACAACTCGATCGCCCACGAGGCCGACTACGTCGATGTCGAGCTCGCGGTCGCCAAGGCGCTGGCGAGCCACGCGACCCGGATCATCCAGCTCAACCCGGCCACCGTCGAGGAGACCGCGGACTACTACGCGCTCCCGCCGGACAAGGTCGTCGACCTGCCGCACTCGTCCTACCTCGGCGTCTACCCCGACGGCGGAGACGACGCCGCCTCGCGCGAGCGCATCGGGGTCCCGCAGGGCGTGCCGACGGTCGGCTTCATCGGTCAGATCCGGGCGTACAAGGGCCTCGACGTGCTCTGCCGGGCGGTGGAGATCGCCGCCGAGCAGGTGCCCGACCTGACCTTCGTCGTGGCCGGCAAGGTCGTGCCCACCACCGACATGGAGACGGTCGAGGAGATGCTCTCGGCGCCCAACATCGTCAAGCGGCTCGGGTTCGTCGAGACCGCCGACTTCTCCGACTGGATGCGGGCCAGCGACGTGGTGGCGCTGCCGTACCGCCGCATCCTCAACTCCGGCTCGCTGCTGGCCGCCGGCACCTTCGGCCGCACCGCCCTCATCCCCGAGGACACCCCGGTCGCGCGGCAGTTCGCCGAGCAGCCGTGGGTGGTGACGTACGCGCCGGAGCCCGATGAGCCGGTCGCCCTGGCCGCGGCGATCCTGGAGGCCCTCGACGGGCAGGAGGCGCGGCATCGGGCCGCTCATGAGTTCACCCGTGCGTACACGCCCTACGACATGTCGCGCGACTACCTGCGGCTGCTCGACGGGTTGAAGGAGGAAGCCCGATGACCACCCCTGAGCTCTCCGTCGTCGTCCCGACGCACGATGTCGGCCTGTGGGTCGGCGAGCTGCTCTCCTCGATCCTCGAGGACCAGTCCACGCCTGCCGATCCGGTGGACCTGGAGGTCATCGTCGTCGACGACGCCTCGACCGACGAGACGTTCGAGATCGCCGAGGCGTACGCCGCCCGCGACCCGCGCCTGACAGTGGTCCGTTCGCCTGGGAAGGGCGGGGGACAGGCGCGCAACCACGGTGTCTCGCTGGCGCGGGGCCGCTTCCTCGCGTTCGCGGACGGCGACGACCTGGTGCCCCGTGGGGCGTACGCCGCGATGCTGCGCAAGGCGCGTCAGACCGGCTCGGACATGGTCGTCGGCCGGTTCTTCAAGCTCTTCAGCGACCGGGTCTGGTGGCCGGTGCGGGCATGGCCGGCGTTCGACGAGGAGCGCAC
>JALZDD010000731.1 GCA_030862715.1 Actinomycetota bacterium
CGTCATGACGCGCCGACTCGGCGGTGATCGATGTCAGGACGAGCCGACTCGGTGTCGGATCAGTTGACGGCTACGTGGACGTGGTCGTAGTGGTTGGCGGTCGGGTCGCCGCGGTCTTCCATCGGACGCCAGCCCTCGTCGGCTCGGACGGGGGTCCAGATGCGCTGGTACCAGATGATGTCGTAGATGTTCAGCGCTGCGGCGTGCTCCTGAACGAAAGCGGCGATGGCGTCGCCGAGCTCCTTGTCGTCGGTCATGAAGTCGAGCGCCTTGCCGCTGATGTGCTCGCCGTGCGGGTCGTAGCCGTAGGTGGTGCCGGAGGCGACCGCGGGGAAGGCGTTGCAGACGGCGCGGTAGAGGTCGACCGCGTCGGAGACCAGGCCGTCCTCGACGGAGGAGTCACCGCAGGCGGAGAAGTCCAGTCCCGCCGGGGCGTCGTCCGACGGAGTCGGGGAGGGCGTCGGGGTCGGCGTGGGGGCGGGCTCGGGCGGAGGTTCGGGCTTGGTCTTGCCGAGGTTGCCCTCGGGGATCCACACCGGGTTGCCCTCCAGGACGATCTCCTGTCGGCCACCCTCGTCGCGGCCGGTGTAGTAGACCGCGCGCCCGAGCTCCAGCTCGCCGAGCTCCTTGGCGCGCTTCCCGTAGGAGGCGTAGACGGTGACGTCCTCCTGGACGTAGCGCAGCACCGCCTTCTGCGCCCCGCCGCTGACCGACGTCGGCCGTTCCATCAGCGACTCGATCGTCGCAACCTCGCTCAACGCGTTCGTCGTCCCAGCTCCGCGTTCGCCGCTGCGGCTGACCGTCGTCTCCCGGCCGGTTACCTCGCGGCGGTCGTTCGACATCCGGGTGTCCTCCCGGGTCGACGGAAGCGCCGGGACCTTCGCCGTTGCCTTGGCCTCGATACGCCGATCGGCCGGCGACGGCAGCCGGAGTCCGGACTTCTCCTCCACCTCGGAGATCACGGTGCCGGGGTTCGCCGCGGCCGCCCCGGCGGCCATCGCACCGCTGGTCGCGAACGTCACGATCCCTGCGGTCGCCACGGCGTTCTTGGTTCTACGGACAGCTCGATAATCGCCTCTGTGGCTGGTGGCCACTGCGCAATCCTTCGCTCGACAATGTGGGGGTATCGCCCGAGAACGCCCTTCGCCACTTCCGCTGAAGCTGGGTCGTGAGCCCGGGCACAGCGCCTGAGTCAAGCACACACCTGCGGGGGTATCCCACGGTGGGCCGGAGACTTTTGCGAAGTTGTTGATCTTCCGACGGACCGAAACGCAGGTCAGCCCGGGCTTCGAGAGCCCGGGCCGACCTGTCGAAACCAGTCGCGACAGTTCGTGGAGACGTGCACGTGGTCGTAGTGGTTGGCGGTGGCGGACCCGCGGTCCTCCATGTAGCGCCAGCCCTCCGAGGCACGCACCGGCGTCCAGATCCGCTGGTACCAGATGATGTCGTAGAGGTTGAACTCCGCTGCGTGCTGCTGCAGGTAGGCGGCGATCGAGTCGCCGAGCGCCTTGTCGGAGGTCATGAAGTCGAGCGCCTTGCCCGAGGAGTGCTCACCGTGACCGTCCCAACCACCGACGGTCATGGACTCGACCTCGGGGAAGGCGTTGCAGACCGCGCGGTAGACCGTGACAGCGTCGGAGACCAGACCGCTCTCGACCGAGGGGTCACCGCACGCGGCGGTGCTGACGCCGGCTGCGACACCGGTGGCCTCGGGCTTCTCGTCGACGAGGTGACCGGCGGTCACCCAGGCGACCTCGCCGTCGACGAGGATCTCGTCGCGGCCGGACTCGGTGCGGCCGGTCGCGTAGACCAGCTCGCCGGCCTCGATCTCACCGGACTGGGTGGCGTGCTTGCCGTAGGCGGACCAGAGGTTGAGCGTCTCGTCGGTCCAGCGCTTGACTGCCTTGGCGGTGCCGGTCTCGACCTGCTCGGGACCCTTGGTCAGCGTCTCGACCGAGGAGACCGACTCGCGGTCGCCTCCGTCACGGCTGACGACGGTCTCACGACGGTCCCCGGCGACACGCGCGTCGTCACGGGTGCTCGGCACGTTGGCCTGGGACGAGGAGAGGGAAGCGCCTGCGTTCTTGGCGATCAGGGAGGAGGTTGGCTCCGCGAATGCGGATCCGGCGCCGACTGCGGCGCCTGTCGCGAGAACCGCGACCCCTGCGCTGACAACTATGGATTTGGTCTTACGGACGGCCCGAGTGTCGCCTCTGTGGCTGCCGGCCACACGCAATCCTTTGCTCGACTACATGGTCTGTGCCCGAGTTTTCCCACGGCTTCAACGGATGAAACCCGTCGAGGGTTGTGCTGGTGGGGGCTCGGCACGGCAATGAGTACAACACACACGACAGGGGGTATTCCAATTCCCTTACCGAGTTTTTGCGTAGTTTTGTACCTGTCGATCGACTGATTCCGAAGGCTCGAAACGCCTCTCGAGACCCGACCGAACGAGCCCTGGAGCCTCAGCCTCCGGAGGTCTCCGACACATTCTCGGCGAACCCGCAACCTCGCCCGTCGGCGTCGTCGAGCCACCCCTCCGGAAGGACCACCTTGTCCCGCGGCGCACCCTGCCGCCCACGCGGCGCACCCAGCTGTGACGAGGGGAAAGGCTCGTTCCGGTCGAGCTTGGCGAGCATCTCGTCGAGGTCCTGGAGGCTGTTCACCAGGCCGAGGGTGCGGCGCAGTTCGCCACCGGCGCTGAAGCCCTTGAGATACCACGCGATGTGCTTGCGGATCTCCTTGCAGCCGCGCTCCTCCCCCATGTGCTCGCAGAGCAGCTCGGCATGGCGCCGCATGATGTCGGTCACTTCGCCGAGATTCGGCAGAACATTGACCGTCTCACCGGCGAATGCGGCCGCCAGGTCGCGGAAGAGCCAGGGGCGGCCGAGGCAGCCGCGGCCGATGACGACACCGTCGATGCCGGTCTCCTCGACCATCCGAATCGCGTCGGCCGCCTCCCAGATGTCGCCGTTGCCGAGCACCGGGATGTCGACCGAGGCGGCGAGCTCGGCGATGGCGTCCCAGTCGGCGGTGCCGGAGTAGGCCTGCGCGACCGTACGTCCGTGCAGCGCGATTGCGGCGGCCCCGCTCTCCTGGGCGATCCGGCCGGCGTCCATGTAGGTCAGGTGGGCGTCGTCGATGCCCTTGCGGGTCTTCATCGTCACCGGTACGTCATATGGCTCCGCGGCACGTACGGCGTGCTCCAGGATCTCGCCGAGCAGACCGCGCTTGTAGGGCAGGGCTCCCCCGCCGCCCTTGCGGGTCACCTTGGGCACCGGGCAGCCGAAGTTGAGGTCGACGTGCGCCACTCCGTATTCGGCGCAGAGGATCTCGGTCGCCTTGCCGACGTAGACCGGGTCGGTGCCGTAGAGCTGCACGCTGCGTACGGTCTCGGCCTCGTCGAAGACGAGCATGTCCTTGGTGTGCTGGTCGCCCTCGACCAGGCCGCGGGAGGTGATCATCTCGCAGACATAGAGGCCGGCGCCCTGCTCGGCGCACAGGCGCCGGAAGGCGGCGTTGGTGACACCGGCCATCGGCGCGAGCACCACAGGGGTGTCGACGGTCAGGCTGCCGAGCTTCAGGGGGCCGGGGAGGGACATGCCTTCCATTGTCCGGCCAACGGCGTGGCGTACGAAATCAAGCGGTCGGCGTCAAGAAGTCGGCGAGGCGGACGGCGATCCGGAGGGCTTGGGCGCGACGTACGGCGTCGGCTCGCTCTCCCAGGTGATCGGGTCGAACTCCTCGTAGGGCCGGAAGCTCACGCCGACGAGCTTGCCCTGGTCCGGGACTAGCATGACCAGGCAGGCGTTGACGCTGGCGCCCGGCGCGAACGGCTTGGGGAACGCCTTGCCGTCGCAGGGCTTGAACGGCTCCTTGAACGCGGCCGCCTCGACCAGGCTGCCCTGGTCGTCGAGAC
>JALZDD010000759.1 GCA_030862715.1 Actinomycetota bacterium
GCACGTCGACCTCGTTGGTGACGAACGGCTCCGGTACGTCGATGCCCTCGACCCGCTGGTAGGCCTTGCGGATCCAGTGGAAGCGGGCGACCTGGTCGCTGGTGTTGTGCAGCGTCCAGGTGGAGCCGGGCGGGAGGAAGGCGTAGCCGCCTGGGGTGAGGTCGTGCTTCTCGCCATCGACCGAGAGCGTCAGCGCGCCCTCGACCACGAACAGGACACCCTCCGCGCCCGCGTCGAGCTCGGGCTTGTCGCTGCCGCCGCCGGGCGAGACCTCGACGATGTACTGCGAGAAGGTCTCGGCGAAGCCCGAGAGCGGGCGGGCGATCACCCACAGCCGGGTGCCCTCCCAGAACGGGAGCTTGCTGGTGACGATGTCGCGCATGGTGCCACGGGGGAGCACGGCGTACGCCTCGGTGAAGACGGCCCGGTCGGTGGTCAGCTCGCGCTGCGACGGGTGGCCGCCTGTCGGGGCGTAGTAGCGGGGTTCGCTCATGGTCGGGCTCCTTCTCGGGTGACTCGGGTGAGCAGCCGGCCCTGGGGCGCGGCCTCGATGTCGATCTTCTCGCCACGCAGCCAGGTCTCGCGGACAACGCCGGTGAGGGTGCGACCGTGGTAAGGCGTGACGGCGTTCTTGTGATGGAGCTTCGCGGCATCGACCACGTAGGAGTCGTCGGGGGCGAGGACGCAGAAGTCGGCGTCGTGGCCGACCTCGATCCGGCCCTTGCGGCTCAGCCCGGCATGGCGTGCGGGAGCGTCGGACATCCAGCGGGCGATGTCGGCGAGGGTGAAGCGGCGGCTTCTTGCCTCGGTCCAGACCGCCGACAGCCCGAGCTGGAGGGAGGAGATGCCGCCCCAGGCGACCCCGAAGTCGCCGGTGTCGAGGGCCTTCAGGTCGGGTGTCGAGGGCGAGTGGTCGGTGACCACCATGTCGATGACGCCTTCACGCAGGCCGTTCCAGAGCAGCTCGCGGTTGGCCGCCTCCCGGATCGGCGGGCAGCACTTGTACTGCGTCGCGCCGTCGGGGATCTCCTCCGCGGCGAAGGTCAGGTAGTGGGGGCAGGTCTCCGCCGTGATCGGGACCCTGTCGCGGCGGGCCGAGGCCAGCATCGCGAGCACGTCGGAGCTGGAGACGTGCAGGATGTGTACGCGGCAGCCGGTCCACCGGGCCAGCTCGATCACCTGGGCGATCGCGAGGTTCTCCGCGCCCCTCGGCCGGCTGTGCAGGAAGCGTTCGTACGCCTCACCACCCGCCGCCGGCGCGTGCTCGATCGCGTGGGCGTCCTCGGCATGCACGATCAGCAGACCGTCGAAGGAGCGGATCTCGCGCATCGCCTGCTCGAGCTGCTCGGCGTCGAGCGGCGGGAACTCGTCGACCCCCGAGTGCAGCAGGAAGCACTTGAAGCCGGAGACCCCGGCCTCGTGCAACGTACGCAGCTCCGCGATGTTGCCCGGGATGGCTCCGCCCCAGAAGCCGACGTCGACGTAGGCCTGGCTCGCGGCGGTCTTGCGCTTGAGGTCGAGGGCCGGGAGGTCGCAGGTGGGCGGGATGCTGTTGAGCGGCATGTCGACGATTGTGGTGACCCCGCCGGCGGCCGCAGCTCGAGTTGCCGAGGCGAAGCCCTCCCACTCGGTCCGGCCCGGGTCGTTGACGTGTACGTGGGCGTCGACGACGCCGGGCATCAGCACCTCGTCGGCGGCGAGCTCGACCACCCGGGCCGCGGTCAGGTCCTCCGTGTTCGGTTCGACCACGACGATCTCGCCGTCGCGAACTCCGACGGCTCCCGCTCGCTCGCCCTCGGGGGTCACCATCCGTGCCGCCCGGATGACGACATCGAGATCTCGACTCACACCCTCACCTCCGCCTCATCGACTGCCACCACCCGCGTCCGCTGGCGCCCGAGGCCGGTCACCTCGGCCTCCACCACGTGTCCCTCCCGCAGGAAGGGCCGGGGCTCGGGCCGCAACGCTGCGACCCCGCCAGGTGTCCCGGTCAGCACCAGGTCGCCGGGCTCGAGTGTCATCAGCGTACTGAGGAAGGCGAGGAGCTCACCGATCCCGTAGGCCATCCGGGCCGTCGTCCCTCGCTGTCGCCGCTCGCCGTCGACCCACAGCTCCAGGCCGAGGGCCTGCGGGTCGCCGACGGCATCGGGCGTGACCAGCCACGGGCCGATCGGGGTGAAGGTGTCGGCACACTTCCCCTTCGCCCACGTCGGCCCGGCCGCGATCCGCGCCCGCTCGCTGACGTCGTCGGCGGTGAGGTAGCCGCCAACCGCGGCCAGGGCTTCCTGCGGGTCGGCACACCGGGTCAGCCGTCGGCCGATCACCACGCCCACCTCGACCTCGTAGTCGGTCATCGTCGACCCCGGCGGCAGCTCGATCGCGTCGTGGGGTCCCACGACCGAGGTCGAGGGCTTGAGGAAGACGACCGGCTCGTCCGGGATCGCGACGCCCGCCTCTTCGGCGTG
>JALZDD010000789.1 GCA_030862715.1 Actinomycetota bacterium
CACGCAGCTGGCCCTTGCCGAGCTCGAGCTCCTCGGCGGTGATGCCGTCGCGGGCGACGGCGGCCAGCTCGGAGCGTACGACCTCGAGGACCTCGTCGAGCTTGGCCGGCAGGCAGCCGACCTGGACTCCGAAGAGACCCGTCTCGGCGTGGCTGTAGGCGTAGGAGTAGACCGAGTAGGCCAGGCCCCGGTGCTCGCGGACCTCCTGGAAGAGCCGCGAGGAGGTCGCGCCGCCGACGGCGGTGTTGACCACCTCGAAGGCGAAGCGGCGATCGTCGCCGCGCTGGAGCCCCTCGCGGGCGAGGATGACGTTGACCTGCTCCAGCGGGCGCTGGGCGGTGATCTCGCCGGGAGCGACCTCGAGCGGCGACCCCTCCCGCGGAGGCACCGGTGCGGTCGATCCACACAGGAAGTCCGAGCCGGAGAACGCCTTCTCCACCATCGCCACGACCTCGTCGTGGTCGACGTTGCCGGCGACCGAGACGACCATCCGGGGCGCCACGTAGTGCGCCTGGTAGAAGTCGTTGATCTCCTCGCGGGTCAGCGCGGCGATCGAGGCCTCCGTGCCGGCGATGCCCCGCCCGAGCGGTGTCTCGGCACCCCACGCCTGTGCGGCGACGAGGTTGTGGATCACGTCGTCGGGGTCGTCGTCGTGCATCGCGATCTCGTCGAGGATCACGTCACGCTCGGCCTCCACGTCCTCGGCCGTGATCAGCGAGGAGGTCAGCATGTCGCCCACGACGTCGATCGCCAGCGGCAGGTCGACGTCGAGCACCCGCGCGTGGAAGCACGTGTACTCCTTGGCGGTGTAGGCGTTGAACTCTCCACCGACGCGGTCCATCGAGGAGGAGATCTCCAAGGCCGTACGCGACGGGGTGCCCTTGAACAGCAGGTGCTCGAGGAAGTGGGAGCAGCCGTGCTGACGCGCGGTCTCGTCCCGGGACCCGACGCCGATGAAGACGCCGATGGCGGCCGAGCGGACCCCGGCCATCTGTTCGGTCACGATCCGCAGGCCCGAGGGATGGACCGTGCGGCGTACGAGCGACGTCACCGCGCCGTTGACCTCGGTCTGCTCGAGCGTGACGGTGGTGCCGGGCTCCTGGTTATAGCCGGAGGACCGGCCGACACCTGCGTGTCGACCGGTCCCCCGGGTGGTGCGTGACACCAAGGTCACTCCTCGTCTGCGGCCTCGGTGGCGGTCTCCGCAGGAGCTTCCTCGGAAGGAGCCTCCTCCTCGAGCACCGGGGCCAGCGAGAGCTTGCCGCGGTCGTCGATCTCGGCGATCTCGACCTGGATCTTCTGGCCGACCTCGACGACGTCCTCCACCGACTCGACCCGCTTGCCGCCGTTGAGGGCGCGCAGCTTGGTGATGTGGAGCAGGCCGTCCTTGCCCGGGAGCAGGGCGACGAACGCACCGAAGTTGGTCGTCTTCACGACCGTGCCGAGGTAGCGCTCGCCGACCTCGGGCATGGTCGGGTTGGCGATCGCGTTGACCGCCGCACGGGCGGCCTCGGCGGCGCCGCCGTCGGTCGCGCCGATGAGCACCGTGCCGTCGTCCTCGATGGAGATCTGGGCGCCGGTGTCGTCCTGGATCTGGTTGATGACCTTGCCCTTGGGCCCGATCAGCTCGCCGATCTTGTCGACGGGGACCTTCACGGTGATGATCCGCGGAGCGGTCGGAGCCATCTCCTCGACGCCGCCGATGGCCTCGTGCATGACGTCCAGGATGGTCGTACGCGCGTCCTTGGCCTGGTTGAGGGCCTGAGCGAGGACCTCGGCCGGGATGCCGTCGAGCTTGGTGTCGAGCTGCAGCGCGGTCACGAACTCCGCGGTGCCGGCGACCTTGAAGTCCATGTCGCCGAAGGCGTCCTCGGCACCGAGGATGTCGGTGAGCGCGACGTACTTCGTCTCGCCGTCGATCTCACCGGAGATCAGACCCATCGCGATGCCGGCGACCGGAGCCTTCAGCGGGACACCGGCGTTGAGCAGCGACATCGTCGAGGCGCAGACCGAGCCCATCGAGGTGGAGCCGTTGGAGCCCATCGCCTCGGAGAGCTGGCGGATCGCGTAGGGGAACTCCTCGCGGCTCGGGAGCACCGGCAGGAGCGCGCGACGGGCGAGCGCACCGTGGCCGACCTCGCGGCGCTTCGGCGAGCCCACGCGGCCGGTCTCACCGGTGGAGAACGGCGGGAAGATGTACTTGTGCATATAGCGACGGTGCTTCTCCGGGGAGAGCGTGTCGAGCTGCTGCTCCATCTTGAGCATGTCGAGGGTGGTGACACCCAGGATCTGGGTCTCGCCGCGCTCGAAGAGCGCCGAGCCGTGGACCCGCGGGATCACGCCGACCTCGGAGTGCAGCGGCCGGATGTCGGCCAGACCACGGCCGTCGATGCGGACCTTGTCACGCAGGACCTGGGTGCGGATGGCCTTCTTGGTGATGGCCTTGTACGCCGCACCGATCTCGCCCTCGCGACCCTCGAACTGGGCGCCGATCTTCTCGAGCAGGGCGAGCTTGATCCGGTCGCCCTCCTCCTCGCGCTCCAGCTTGGTCAGGACGCGCTCGCGCGAGCCCTTGACGCTGTAGAGGTCGGTGACGTCGGCGCCGACGGTGGCCTCGACGGCCTCGTAGACGTCGTCCTGGTAGTCCAGGAAGACCGGGAAGTCCTGAACCGGCTTGGCGGCCTGCTTGGCCAGCTCGGCCTGGGCCTCGACCAGCTGCTTGATGAACGGCTTGGCGGCGTCCAGACCACCGGCCACGATCGGCTCGGTCGGCGCCTGCGCGCCGGACTGGACCAGGTCCCAGGTCTGCTCGGTGGACTCGGCCTCGACCATCATGATGGCGACGTCGCCGGTGTCGGTGACGCGGCCGGCGACGACCATGTCGAAGACGGCGTTCTCGAGCTGGCTGTGGCTCGGGAAGGCGACCCACTGGCCCTCGATCAGGGCGACGCGCACGCCGCCGACCGGGCCGGAGAACGGCAGGCCGGAGAGCTGGGTGGACATCGACGCGGCGTTGATCGCGAGCACGTCGTAGGGCTGGTCGGGGTCGAGCGCCATGACGGTGATGACGACCTGGACCTCGTTGCGCAGGCCCTTCTTGAAGGTCGGGCGCAGCGGGCGGTCGATCAGGCGGCAGGTGAGGATCGCGTCCTCGCCCGGACGACCCTCGGACCGGAAGAACGAGCCGGGGATCTGGCCCGCGGCGTACATCCGCTCCTCGACGTCGATGGTCAGGGGGAAGAAGTCGAAGTGTTCCTTCGGGTGCTTGCCGGCGGTGGTGGCCGACAGCAGCATGGTGTCGTCGTCGAGGTAGGCGGTCACCGAGCCGGCGGCCTGCCGGGCCAGCAGCCCGGTCTCGAGCCGCACCTTGCGGCGGCCGAACCTGCCGTTGTCGAGAACGGTCTCGACGCTGGAGATGACGGGATCGGTCGAGGTGTCTGTGGAGTTATGTGTCAAGGGGCTTGCCTGTCGTGTAGCGGAGCGTCCGCAGCGTCCCGCGTAAGGCAGAGGCCGGTCTTCGATCGAGGCCCGCAGAGCCTTGCTCTGAAGGCCACTACCGAGGACCGGGCCAGACGCGCGGTCCGCTCCTGTGGTGTGTTGGAAATGCTGTTCAGTTGAGGCTGGTTGTTGCTTGGTTGTCGCTAGGTGTTGCTGGTTGTGCCTAGAAGGCAAATGTAGCGAGGACCCGCCGGAGCGGGCCCTCGGGAAGTCAGCGGCGCAGGCCGAGACGCTCGACGATGGAGCGGTAGCGCTCGATCTCGGTCTTCTGCAGGTAGTTGAGCAGGCGGCGGCGCTGGCCGACCAGAAGCAGCAGACCACGACGGCTGTGGTGGTCGTGCTTGTGCGTCTTGAGATGCTCGGTCAGATGGCTGATCCGGTGGCTGAGCAGCGCGACCTGGACCTCGGGTGAGCCGGTGTCGCCATCGGTGGTGGCGTACTCGGCGATGATCTTCTTCTTCGTCGCGGCGTCAGTTCCGACCGACATGGGGCTCCTTCGGGTTGTCAGGTTGCGCGGCGCACCGGGGCCTGTTCACCCGGGCTCTCTTGATCCGCGGCCGATTTGCACGGCGATGCTTCTGGTTGATGTCTGCGTGTCGCCCTCGTCGGGGCAACCGAGAAAGGGTAACTGCGCGCGGAGCGCCGCCCCAAAACGCTGCCCCGAGGGTCCCGTGCGAATATGCCGGGGTGGGCGTGCTGACCGAGGACCCGGTGCCGGCTGACTACACGGGGACCAGGCTCGCGGCGTGCAACCTGTGCGAGGCGATCTGCGGGCTCGAGCTGACCTTGGAGCGGGGCGCGATCACCTCGGTCCGGGGCACCCCGGCGGACCCGCTCTCCCGCGGCTACATCTGCCCGAAGGGCGTCTCCCTCGCCGACCTGCACACCGACCCGGACCGGCTGCGCCGACCGCTGCGCCGGGTGGGTTCCGGCGCCGGGGCGACCTGGCAGGAGATGGGGTGGGACGAGGCGCTGGACCTGGTCGCGGACCGGCTCGCGGGCGTGGTGCGCGAGCACGGACCGAACGCGGTCGGCGTGTACCTCGGCAACCCCAACGTCCACTCGGTCGGGTTCGCGACCCACGGGGTCCCGTTCGTGAAGAGCTTGCGCACCCGCAACCGGTTCAGCGCCTCCTCCGTGGACCAGCTCCCGCACCAGTTCGTGGCCTGGCAGCTCTACGGCCACCAGCTGCTCCTGCCCGTCCCCGACATCGACCGGACGTCGTACTTCCTGGTCCTCGGCGCGAACCCGATGGCATCCAACGGGTCGCTGATGACGGTCCCCGACTTCCCCCAGCGGGTGCGTGCCCTCAAGGCGCGCGGTGGCCGGATGGTGGTGCTCGATCCCCGGCACACCGAGACCGCCAAGGTCGCCTCCGAGCACCACTTCGTCCGGCCCGGCTCGGACGCCGTGCTGCTGCTGTCGATGCTGCACGTGCTGTTCGACGAGGGGCTCGTCGACGCTCCGTCGTACGTCGACGGCCTGGCCGGTGTCGCCGGGCTCGTCGCTGAGTTCACCCCCGAGCTGGCCGAGCGGGTCAGCGGCGTGCCGGCGGCGACGATCCGCCGGCTGACCCGGGAGTTCGCGTCGGCGGGGTCCGCGGCGGCGTACGGACGGATGGGGGTGTCGACCCACGGCTTCGGGTCGGTCTGCCAGTGGGCGATCCAGCTGCTGAACCTGCTGACCGGCAACTTCGACCGCGAGGGCGGGGTGCTCTTCCCCGAGCCGGCCGTCGACACAGTGGGTCGCCGGATCGTCGGGCCGGGTCACCACGACGGGTGGCGCAGCCGGGTCCGCGGGATGGCGGAGTTCGCCGGTGAGCTCCCGGTGGCGGCCATGCGGGAGGAGATCGAGACGCCGGGTGAGGGCCAGATCCGCGCCATGGTCACGATCGCCGGCAACCCGGTGCTGTCCACCCCCGACGGCGACCGGCTTGCCGGGGCGCTGGACGGTCTGGACTTCATGGTCGCCGTCGACATCTACCTCAACGAGACCACCCGGCACGCCGACGTGATCCTGCCGACCACCACGGCGCTCGAACGCGACCAGTACGACCTGGTCTTCCACGGGCTCGCGGTGCGCAACACCGCGCGGTTCACACCGGCGGTCTTCACCAAGCCCGCGGGGTCCCGCCACGACTGGGAGATCTTCCGGGACCTCGCGGCCCGACTTCAGACGCGGCTGGGCGGGCCCTGGCGGAAGCGGCTGCAGCTGCGCGCGCGGCTGGCGCTGAGCCCGGCCGCGAGCATCGCCCTGGTGCTGCGGCAGGGCGGGAAGGTCTCGATGCGGCAGCTCCGGGCCCACCCCGAGGGCGTGGACCTCGGGCCGCTCCGGCCGACCATGCCGGGGCGGCTGCAGACCCCCGACCACCGGATCGACCTGACGCCGCCCCTGCTGGTCGAGGACCTGGCGCGTCTGCGCGAGTGGGTGGCAGGCAGACCGGGGAGCCCTGACGGTGAGCTGCTGCTGATCGGCCGCCGCCACAAGCAGGACTGCAACTCGTGGCTGCACAACACCCGCCGGCTGACCCGGGGCCGGCCCCGCCACCAGCTGCTCATGAACCCCGCCGACCTCGCCGAGCGCGGCATCGTCGACGGCGCCCGGGTGCGCGTCGCGTCGCGCGTGGGCAGCGTCGACGTGGAGGTCCTCGGCACCGACGAGGTGATGCCGGGCGTGGTCTCACTCCCCCACGGCTATGGCCACCAGGTCGAGGGCACCCGGCTGCGCCACGCCACCCTGGTCCCCGGGGTGTCGATCAACGACCTCACCGACCCCGAGCGCCTCGACGTCTCCGGCAACGCCGCCCTCAACGGCGTACCCGTGGAGGTCATCCCCGCCTGACCGGCGAGGTGGCAGTTCTTCGAGTCC
>JALZDD010000795.1 GCA_030862715.1 Actinomycetota bacterium
GCGACGTGATCCACCGGCACCTTGCCGCCGTTGGGACTCTCCAGCCACACCTTGAAGCGTGTCCGTGGCGCGAGCGCGAGGGTGTTGACGCCGATGTTGACCCGGACCGTGACCCGGGAGCCGCTCCACCAGGCCTCGGTCGCCACTGCCTTGGCCTTCATGTACGCAGGGGCCAGGCGGAACACCGAGTCAGGTGCGCCGACGGCGGCGTCCTCGAAGGACGGGAGCTTGGCGTACCAGCCGTCCGAACGTCGGGCGAGCGGAGCCTGGGTCCCGTTCTCGGCCCGGTAGCGGGTCAACGTCGACAGCGCGTCACGCTGACGGCGCTTCAGCAGGTCGAACACGAGTCGCTCGAACGGTCCCTGACGGTTGAGGATCGCGTCGTCGACGCGCGCCAGGTAGCGCTCGGCCAGGTCGAAGATTCGTCCGGACTCGTCGGCCGGATGGTCTTCGATCGACCGGGCGAGCACCTGGACATCCGTCGCCGCGAGATGCGACTTGACCAGGTCGGACAGGTAGGGAGCCTGCTCCTCGACCATGTCGAAGAGCATCTCGGCCGAACGTACGCGGTCACCGAGGTTGTCGAGGTTCCAGTGACTCTGCGTGATCGAGGCCTCGCCACCGTCGCGGTGGCGCCAGTAGTAGATCGGCTCGGCGAGGATGTCGACCTGCCGGGCGCGGATGTGCGCGGCGAGGGCGACCGGGTAGTCCTCGTAGAGCATGTCCGGGTAGCTGAGGCCGGCGGAGTCCCAGAAGTCGCGCCGGTAGACCTTGTTCCAGATGTAGCGATCGATGCCCAGGATGTGGGTCCGGCTGCAGTGCGTGGCGATGCGGGTGGTGACGAACGGGCGCCGGTGGGACCACGACTGCCAGACCGACACCGAGTCGAACCGGCGGGCGTTGCCCGCCACGAAGTCGGAGCCCGAGCGTGCCAGCGTGTCCGTCATGAGCTGGTAGGCGTACTCAGGGACGTAGTCGTCGGCATCGACGAACGCGAGCAGGTCACCGCTGCTCTCCTGGACCCCGACGTTTCGGGCCACGCCGACGCCGACCTTCTCCGAGGAGACCACTCGGAAACGCGAGTCGCTCGACGCGAACCGGTCGGCAACTGTCGCGGACCCGTCGGTGGACGCGTCGTCGATCATGACGACCTCGAAATCCGAGAAGGTCTGGGCGCGAAGCGACTCCAGGCACGTCTGAAGGAAGGGCTCCACGTTGTGAAACGGGATGACGATGCTCAGAGCGGGATGCGGCACAAACTCACCTTAAGTCGCTCCGTCCTCGAGCCTTCGCAACCGCTCCTCGAAACGCGTGGCCGCAGTGATGCGGGCGCGCACCTGCTCCTGCTGACGCTGTATCTCGGCCCAGATCGAGGAGGCGTCGACGTGGCCGTCCGACGGCGCTCCGGCCGCGAGGTTGCCACGCTCCACGGTGTCGCGCAGGGTCTCCAGACGTGCCTCGAGGGCCGCGACCTGCGGGCTGACCCGAGCGAGCTCGCGCTCGAGGTCACCGATACGGACGCGCTGCCGGTCCGTGATCGCGCGCAGCTCCTCGATGGTGGCTCGAGCCTCGTCAAGGTCGGCTGCGGATCCGGCCAATCTGTTGACCTTGCCGCGCAGTCGGTTCATCGCCATAGGGAAACGCGCTCCTCCTCGAGCCAGCCGGTCATGACGCGTGCCTCCGCCTCGATCCGATGCTCCGGCGCCACGGGCGACGAGCCGCCGGCCTGGTAGGTCCACTCCGTCTGCCCGGGGTTGTCGACGAACGAGAACCCGGACAGCAGGATGTCGGACTCCGGGAACAGGTTGACCGCCAGCCACGCGGCGGTGAAGCCTGTGGTCGGCGCCAGCTTCTCGGTCCGCCAGGGGATGTCGAGATCGGCCCCGGTGCCGGTGAGCAGCTCCCCGTTCGGGATGGGTACGAAGCCCAGATCGCGCGGCCAGGACATCGGCCACACCTCGAGGCGGCCATGGAAGCGCATCGGTTCGGCGAGGAGGTAGAGGCGCTCGCGGTAGCGGTCGAAGGTGAACCGCGTCGGGCGGGTGATCCGGTTCCAGATCACCACGTCGGCCCGTGCCCCCTGGGCACGCGGTTCACCCGGGACATCCAGCACGAAGCTGTTGACCCGGATTACCAGATCCGAGTCGTCGATGGCCTGCGCTCGGTCGTCGCTGGGCCCCAGGGGAGCGTTCCCGAGCACGGCGACCGACCTCACCGGTGCCCTCTTGGCGTACGTGGTCATCAGGTCGCGTAGGTCGGCGAAGCCTTCAGTGATCGTGACTGCCCGTTCGGCGATCAACGTCACCGGCTTCCCCTTTCCAACGACCCCTGTCGCAGCGTCGTCACAGATCTCGGGGTCGCGGCAGGCGCGTTACCCGTTCGGAAAAATCATAACGAGCCAGACCTCCGACAGTTACCCGCCCGAGTATCGATTTGAGCGTCGCGGCGCGTTTTCAGGCGTGCCGGCGCAAAGTGCCATGCCGCTGTTGGCGCCTCGTCACCATCCATACATCTGTGCGTCGCTCGCCGGTCAGGCGGACTGGGCCCCGGTCCAGCTCGTGCGCTCGGCCTCGAGCTCGGCACGTACGGCGTCGAGCTCGGACTCCAGCTCGGCGACCCGGATGGCTGCCTCGGCAGCGTCGGCCTCGACGGCCTGGAGCCTCGCCTCGAGCTGCTCGCCGCGCATCTCGGCCTGGGCGGCCCGGCGGGCCTCCTCGCCGCGGCGACGGACGGCCTCGGCGGCGCGCTGGTGGGCGGCGGCCAGAGCGGACTCGAGCTCCTCGACGGCCTGGACGCGCTCAGCGAGCTTGGCATCCATGTGCTCGCGGAACTCGGCGTTCTCCTCGGCCCGCTTCTCGGACTCGACGCGGTAGGCCTGAGCCTGCTCGGCGCGGTCACGCGCCCAGTCGCGACGGGTCTGGAGAAGCTCGGAGTGGGTGATCTTGGTTGCGGCAGCGCCACAGGCGAGCCCGAGAACGGCTGCGAGCACGACAACCAGCCAGGACCCGGAGGCCACCGCGGCGGTGATCGTGATGGCGGCCAGCGCCAGCAGG
>JALZDD010000796.1 GCA_030862715.1 Actinomycetota bacterium
AGCTGTACGGCACCCCGAAAGGACCGTGACCATGGGTTACCAGCCCCGCATCGACACCGGCTCGATCCGAGCCCTCGACATGCACACCCACGTCGAGGCCGACCATCACGGTCACTTCTCGCTCGACCAGGAGCTGATGGACGCCTCGGCGGCCTACTTCCGCGGTGACCACCCACGCACCCCGACCGTCGACGACCTCGCCGCCTACTACCGCGAGCGCGACATGGCCGCGGTGATCTTCACCGTCGACGCCTCGACCGGACTCGACCATCCGCCGCTGTCGAGCGAGGAGATCGCCGAGCGCGCGACCGATCACGCCGACGTGCTGATCCCGTTCGGCTCCGTCGACCCCCGCAAGGGCGAGGTCGCCGTGAAGCGGGCCCGTCGTCTCGTCGAGGACTATGGGGTACGCGGCTTCAAGTTCCATCCCGGATTGCAGGCCTTCTCGCCGGCCGACCCCGAGTTCCGACCGTTGTGGGCGACGCTGGAGGAGCTCGGCGTGGTCGCGCTCTTCCATACCGGCCAGACCGGGATCGGCGCCGGTCTCCCGGGCGGACGCGGGATCAGGCTGCGCTACTCCGACCCGCTGCTCCTCGACGACGTCGCCGCCGACTTCCCGAACCTCCAGATCGTGATGGCGCACCCCGCCGTTCCCTGGGTCGACGTGCAGATCTCGATCGCGACCCACAAGGCCAACGTCCACATCGACCTCTCCGGCTGGTCGCCGAAGTACTTCCCGCCGCAGCTGGTCAAGCAGCTCAACGGCCCGCTGCGCCGCAAGGTTCTCTTCGGCTCCGACTTCCCGGTGATCACCCCCGACCGCTGGTTCGCCGACCTCGAGAAGCTCGAGATCAAGGACGAGGTACGGCCGCTGCTGCTGAAGGAGAACGCGATACGCCTGCTCGGGCTGGCCTGAGTCCAGGTCCAGTCCGGGCCGGACCAGCGTTTTGACCATCGCATCTATTGACGGGGTGACGGGCACCACTCAGTATTGACAGGAATCCTGATAAACAGGAATCCTGAACGGAGCCCGCAATGACCCTCACCCCCCACGGCAGCAGACGCCCGGCCGGCCCACATACGCGTATCGGCCGGATCCTCGCCAGCACCTCCACCAGTCGCCCCAGAACCGTCCACGACCCTCGGCCGACGGTCGGGACGCACCGCGGCAAGGGGCTGTGACATGCCCGCCACGTACGAGGACCAGCAGCTCTTCATCGGTGGCCGGCCGACCGACTCGGTGAGCGGCCGCCGGATGGACGTCACCGATCCCAGCACGGGCACGGTGCTGACGAGCGTGCCTGCGGGTGACGCCGCCGACGTCGCCGCCGCAGTGGCCGCCGCCCGGGAGGCCTTCGACACCGGGCCGTGGCCACAGATGAGCGGCCGCGACCGCGCCCGCATCCTGCACCGTGTCGCGGACCTGATCCGCGAGCGGGCCGACGAGCTGGTCGAGGTCGAGAGCCGAGACGTCGGGAAGCCCGTGACGCTGGCCCGACACGTCGACGTCGAGACCGCGGCCCAGCAGTACGAGTACTGCTCCGCGCTGGCGCAGACCCTCGACGGGTCCGTGCGGGACACGCCCATCGCTGCCCTCGCCTACACCCGGCGCGAGCCCCTGGGAGTGGTCGGTGCGATCACCCCGTTCAACTTCCCGCTGGTCCTGTCCAGCAGCAAGATCGCTGCCGCCCTGGCGGCCGGCAACACCGTCGTGCACAAGCCGGCCGACGACACCCCGCTCAGTGCGCTGTTCATGGCCCGGCTCCTTGCCGATGCCGGGGTGCCCGACGGCGTAGTCAACGTCGTGACCGGGACCGGCCCGGAGGCCGGCGACGCACTGCTGCGCCACCCCGGGGTCGACAAGATCGCGTTCACCGGGTCGACGGCCGTGGGCCGCCGGGCCGCGAGCGTCGCGGGCGAGCACCTGAAGCCGGTCACCATGGAGCTCGGCGGAAACGGCGCGCACCTGGTCTTCGCCGACGCCGACATCGAGATCGCCGTGGGCGCCATCATCAAGGCCTTCGTCTTCAACACCGGTCAGTTCTGCATGGCCGGACCGCGGCTGCTCGTCGCCGCGGAGGTCCACGACACGGTGGTGGACATCCTCCGGCAGGCGGTTCCGGGCGTACCCCTCGGTGATCCGCGAGACCCGGCGACGGTCATCGGCCCGATGGCCGGCGACCAGCACCGCAAGAAGGTCGAGGAGTACGTCGCGCTAGCGCGCCAGGAGGGCGGGCAGATCGTGACCGGCGGTGTGCGTCCGGAGCTCGGAGGTGACCTCGCCGACGGCTTCTACTACGCGCCGACGGTGATCACCGGCCTGCCCGCGGACTCACGCGTCGTCAACGAGGAGGTCTTCGGGCCCGTCCTCACGGTCCAGTCGTTCGCGGACGAGGACGAGGCCGTGGCGCTCGCCAACTCCACGGCGTACGGGCTGGCGGCCGGGCTGCACACCAGCGACCTCACCCGGGCGCACCGGGTCGCGGGCAGGCTCGAGGCCGGCATCGTCTGGGTCAACGACTGGGCGATGCTCGACCCCGCGGTGCCGTTCGGCGGCGTCAAGCAGTCCGGTTTCGGTCGCGAGTACGGCCCGGAGGCGCTCGAGGCGTACACGAAGGTCCGCTCCGTCGTCATCTCCCTTCCGCCCACGACGCCGGCGACCGGGGAGCAGTCATGAGCACCACGACCCAGGCAGCGGTGGTCGAGTTCGCCGGCGCTCCGTTCACCATCGGAGACGTCGAGCTCGACGCGCTGCGTCCCGACGAGATCCTGGTGCGGATGGTCGCCGCCGGGCTCTGCCACACCGACCTCGGCGTGGCGAGCGGCGGACTGCCGTTCCCGCTCCCGGGTGTTCTCGGGCACGAGGGCGGCGGTGTGGTCGAGGAGGTCGGCTCCGGAGTACGCAGCCTCGTACCCGGCGACCAGGTGCTGCTGTCGTTCAGCTCCTGCGGGACCTGCGCCCAGTGCCGTGACGGCCATCCGGCCTACTGTGACATCTGGCTTCCCGCCAACCTCATCGGCGGCGCCCGCATGGACGGGGTCTCCCCGGTGCGGCGGGAGGGAGAGCCGATCGGGGGCCACTTCTTCGGGCAGTCCTCCTTCTCCCGCCTCGCGGTCGTCGATGAGCGCAGCGCCGTACGCGTCGGCCCGGAGGCCGACCTGTCCCTGCTCGCGCCGCTCGGCTGTGGTGTGCAGACCGGGGTCGGCGCGGTCTGGAACGTGCTCGCGCCGCGCCCAGGGTCCTCGGTGGTGGTCCTCGGCGCGGGTGCCGTTGGCCTGTCGGCGGTGATGGCCGCACGCCTCACCCCGGCCACCCGGATCATCGCGGTAGACCGGGTGGCCGAGCGGCTCGAGTTGGCGCGCGAGCTGGGGGCGACCGACGTCATCGATGCCGGTCAGGTCGACGACCTGGCCGCGGCGCTGACGGACCTGACCGGCGGAGGCGCCGACGGCGTCGTGGAGACGACCGGCAACACCGGCGTACTCCGCCAGGGCGTCGACGCCCTGCGCGCCCGGGGCACCGCGGTCATCGTCGGGGCCCCGCCGTTCGGCACGGAGGTCGGGATCGACGTGAACGCGATGCTGCCCGGCAAGCGGGTGACGGGCTTGACCCTCGGCGACGCCGAGACCCGCACCCTCATCCCGGCACTCGCTCGCCTGGTCGCCGACGGGCGGATGCCGCTGGACCGGTTGGTCCGGCGCTACCCATTCGAGGACATCCAGACGGCCGTCGCCGACATGGTCTCGGGCGCCACGGTGAAGCCGGTGCTCACCTTCTAACCGGTCGTGGGGGCTCCTTGACAGGCGTGACGTGCATCACCCAGAATTGACAGGAATCCTGATAAACAGGAATCCTGAATGGAGCCCCCAATGACCCTCACCTCCGGTGGCAGCACGACCGGTCCACGTACGCAGATGGGCCGGATCGTGGCCAGCAGCTTCACGGGCAGCTTGATCGAGTACTACGACTTCCTGCTCTACTCCACCGCCTCGGCCGTGGTCTTCAACGAGGTCTTCTTCTCCAACCTCGACCCGGTGACCGGCACGATCGCGTCCTTCGGCACCTTCGCCGCCGGCTACCTGGCGCGCCCGCTCGGCGGCGTGATCTTCGGCCACTTCGGCGACCGGCTCGGCCGGAAGAAGATGCTGGTCCTGACCATGCTGATCATGGGTGTGGTCAGCTTCCTGATCGGCTGCCTGCCCACGTACGGGCAGATCGGTGCCGCCGCGCCGGTTCTCCTCGTCCTGCTCCGGGTCGTCCAGGGCGTCGCGATCGGCGGCGAGTGGGGCGGCGCGGTGCTGATCACGGCCGAGCATGCCACCTCCCGGCGTGGGCTGTGGGCCTCGTTCACCAATGCCGGCGCCCCGGCCGGCATGGTCCTCTCGACCGCGGTGATGGCGGTGATGGCCTCGGTCACCACGCCCGAGCAGTTCTCCGCGTGGGGCTGGCGGGTGCCGTTTCTGCTGAGCATCGTCCTGCTCGCGGTCGGCCTGTGGATTCGCCTCAGCGTGACCGAGTCGCCCGCGTTCGAGGCGATGAAGGAGAAGAAGGCAGAGGCGCGTACGCCGCTGCTCGACGTCCTTCGCAACCACCCGCGTACGCTCCTGCTCGCTGTCGGTGTCGGGCTCGGTGCCTTCGTCGTGCAGGGGACGCTGACCACCTTCCTGATCAGCTACGCCATCGGGGCCGGCTTCGAGCGCCCGACGGTGCTCAACGCGCTCACGGTCTCCTCGGCCGGCGCGGTCATCGGCATCCTGGGCTGGTCGGCGCTCACCGACCGGGTCGGCCGCCGGCCGGTGGTCCTCGCCGCCGCCGTCGCGACAGCTGTCTTCGCGTACCTGCTCTTCCCGATGCTCGACAGCGGAAGCGTCGCGCTGCTGGTGCTCGCGGTCGTGCTGGGGCAGTCGGTCATCCATGCCGCCTTCTACGGCCCGCTCGCCGCGCTGATGAGCGAGGTCTTCAAGACCTCGTCGCGCTACACGGGTGCCTCGCTCGGCTACCAGCTCGCAGGCATGGGCGCGGGCCTCTCGCCACTCCTCTTCGCCTCGCTGCAGAAGGCCGGCGCCAGCACCGTCATGCTCTCCACGGTCATCGCGGCGTTCTGCCTGCTGAGCGTGTTCTCCCTGGTCCGGCTCGGCGAGACCAGCGACCGAGAGCTCGTCGACGCCTGACCCCATGGCACACCGCGCCCGCCGCGTGAACCGCGGCGGGCACGGTGAGTCGACATGGATCCCCGAGACGTTATCGGTCTCGAACCGGCCGCCGAGCGGCGAGGTATTCCGCGGGCATGCCCGGGCCGGGTCGCACCACGACCTGGTCCGGCGGAACGTCTCCGTGCTCCTCGCACCGCGTCTCGACATGGACCGGCTCGCCGCAGTCGGCGTGCAGGTAGTCGATCGGCCGGCCGTCGGGGGCGAACCACGTGTCGCCCCACTCCGTGAGCGCGATCAGCGCCGGCCGCAGGCCCTGGGCCATCGCCGTGGGCCGGTAGTCACCGGCGGCGTCGCGTGTCATCAGGCCCGACTCGACGAGCGTCGCGAGGCGCGTCTTCAGGATGTTCGTGGAGATGCCGAGGTTGTGCTGGAAGTCGCCGTATCGGGTGACGCCGGCGAAGATCGCGTCCCGCAGGATCAGAAGCGTCCAGCGCTCGCCCACGACCTCCAGGGACCGGGCGATCGAGCAGATCTGGCCGTCGTACGTCTTTCCGAGCACGAGGGCGACTCTAGCAAATCACTTGCATGATGAAAGTGCGTGTGTCTACGGTGGTACTTGCATGATGCAAGTCACAGCCGATTCCAAGGGGACAGCCATGAGCGACCTGACCGCAACCTTCACCGTCGACGCCACACCTGCGGAGGCGTACGAAGCCATCAACGACGTACGTTCCTGGTGGGGGCACCACATCGCCGGGCCCACCGACCAGGTCGGTGCCGAGTGGTACTACCTGGTGCCCGACATCCACTACTCCAAGCAGCTCGTCAAGGAGCTGGTCCCGGGGGAGCGCGTCGTGTGGGAGTTCACAGACGGCTACCTCGACTTCATCGCGGACAAGAAGGAGTGGGTCGGCACGACCGCACGCTTCGACATCGTCCCTGACGGCGGACAGACCCGCGTGACCTTCACCCACGAGGGCCTCGCGCGCGGCGACG
>JALZDD010000799.1 GCA_030862715.1 Actinomycetota bacterium
CGAAACCCCGAAGTCGATCACCAACAGCCGGATGACTATTGTCTGTGATCGGCGTCACAAGCGTCGCCAGCACTACATTGGTGCCACAAGCGCCACGCACATATCGAGCAAGGAGGCGGATATGAGCACGACACCTGAGGGCGTGCAGGAAGCAGCCGCGGCAAAACGCGGAGCGTTCTCATCGCGACAGGTCTTCATCTTCGCGGCGATCGGCTCCGCGGTGGGCCTGGGAAACATCTGGCGTTTCCCCTACGTCGCCTACGACAACGGGGGTGGCGCGTTCGTCATCCCCTACATCGTCGCGTTGCTGACAGCCGGAATCCCGTTCCTGTTCCTCGACTACGCACTGGGCCACCGCTACCGGGGCTCCGCGCCGCTGTCGTTCGCGCGCCTGCGCCGCGGCACCGAGGGCCTGGGCTGGTGGCAGGTCGGCATCTGTTTCATGATCGCCATCTACTACGCAGCCGTGATGGCGTGGGCGGTGCGCTACACGATCTTCAGCGTCAACAAGGCCTGGGGTGACGACCCGGAGGGCTTCTTCTTCGGCGAGTTCCTCAAGGCAGGCGACCCGGGCATCGACGCCACCCCGGTGTGGGGCGTGCTGATCCCGCTGCTGCTGGTGTGGGTCGCGATCCTGGCCGTCATGCTGCTCGGCGTCCAGAAGGGCGTCGGCGCGACCTCGGCCATCTTCATCCCGATCCTCGTCGTCGCCTTCGCGATCCTCGTGGTGCGCTCGCTCTTCCTCCCCGGCGCGGCCGAGGGGCTGGACGCGCTGTTCACCCCGAACTGGGGAGCGCTGACCGACGCGACGGTGTGGGCGGCGGCGTACGGACAGATCTTCTTCTCGCTGTCCATCGGCTTCGGCATCATGATCACCTACTCCTCATACGTCCACAAGCACACCGACATGCCGGGCTCGGGGCTCGTGGTCGGCTTCGCCAACTCCAGCTTCGAGCTGCTCGCCGGCATCGGCGTCTTCGCCGCGCTCGGCTTCATGGCGCAGGCCAACGGGGTCGCAGTCGGCGAGGTCGCCACCTCTGGCATCGGTCTGGCGTTCGTCGCCTTCCCCGCGATCATCAGCGAGGCGCCCGCAGGTGCCCTGATCGGGGTGCTCTTCTTCTTCTCCCTGGTGATCGCCGGCTTCACCTCGATGGTGTCCATCGTCGAGGTCGTGATCTCGGCGGTGCGTGACAAGTTCGAGATGACGCGCACCACTGCCACGATCGCGGTCACCGTGCCGATGGCCGTGCTCAGCCTGGTGTTCTTCGCCACCACGAGCGGGATCTACGTGCTCGACATCCTCGACCACTTCATCAACCAGTTCGGCATCCTGCTGGTCGCGGTGATCTCGATGCTGATCATGAGCTGGGGGCTGCGCGTGCTGCCGACCTTCGGCGACCACCTGTCCGACGGCAGCTCGATCGTCGTCGGCGCCTGGTGGCGGATCCTGGTCAGCATCGTCGCCCCGATCGGCCTGGTCCTCGTGCTCGGGCTCTCCTTCTGGGAGGACGTGAAGACCCCCTACGGCGGATACCCGGGCTGGATGCTCGCCGTCTTCGGCTGGGGCGCAGCAGGCGCCGTCATCGTCTTCGGGTTCCTGGCCGCTCAGGCCAAGTGGCGAGACCCCGAGGCTCTGTCCACGGTTCACTTCAACGAGAAGGGAGCACAGTCATGAGCGGCTCCGCCATCGTCATGATGCTCGTCGCAATGCTGGTCATCTGGGGAGGCCTGGCGCTGGCCGTCGTCAACCTGCGACGCAGCCCCGACCTTCCGCGCGAGGACGAGATCCGGCGCGACCTCTGACGGGTCACCGACCCGAACACGCAAGGGCCTGTTTCGGAACGCGGCGCGAGTCGCGTTCCGAGACAGGCCCCTGTCGTTGGGTCGCGCGGATCATCCGCCCGCGAGGGCGACGCCGTGGCGCTCGGTGACCGACAGGATCGCGGCCAGCGATGCCTCGGCCGGCTGGTCCGCGGGAACGGAGCTGGCGAAGTCGGCGAAGAACCGGCCGGCGCCGTCGCCGGTGGTGATCGCGAGAGCTCGGGCGGAGTCGCCGACGACCTCGAAGGTGCCAGGGGTGCCGGCCGGGAAGACGACCAGTCCGCCGGGTTCGACGTCGTAGGACCTACCGTCGACGTACGCCGTGATGTGGCCCTCGAGCAGGTACAGCACCCCGCTCCACGGCGAGACGTGCGGCGGCGCCATCGGGGCGGCGGGCGCGAAGACCTCGAAGACCTCGAAGGCCCCCTGGGCGTCCTTGACCGCGGCCTTGGCGACATGGTCCCCGTCGATCATCGGACTGTGCTGGCCCTCGCCGGGCCGTACGTAGGTGGTGCTCATGACTCCTCCTTCGGTTGGGTGCGTTCAGCATCCGCCGGTGGAGCCGGAGTGGTGCGAGTAGTGCGCTACTCGACTCCGAGAGGGTCCGCCAGCGCGGCTCGCTCGGAGACGCCGAGCTTGTGGCCGGCCCGGTAGAGGTGCCCCTCCACGGTGCGCACCGACAGGGTCAGCCGCGCCGCGATGTCCTTGTTCGACAGACCTCGTGCGGCCAGTGCGGCGATCTCGCGCTCGCGGGCGGTCAGCGGCAGCGGCCGGGCCGCGACCACCAGCGCCGGGGTGCGGGCGCCCGACCTCTCCGCCAGCTTCGCGGCGACGGCCGCGGCGGTCAGGGCCGACC
>JALZDD010000814.1 GCA_030862715.1 Actinomycetota bacterium
GGCTGTCCGAACCCATCACGAGGATGTTGATCGGTTCCTTCGGGCCGACGTCAGCAGCCTTCTCGCCGAGACTGACGGTGCTGATGTTCGACCGCAGGCTGCGGTAGGTGTAGACGGTGAAGAGCCCGACGATCAGCGCCAGCACGAGCAACGTCGAGCTGAGCACTTGCCACACACTGATCCGCGGCTTGTCGCGCTCGTCCTCCGGGTAGGGGGCGTACGGCTCCTGGTAGCCGCCCTGGGGCGGATAGTCGTCATAGGGCTCGTCGTCGTAACCCGCTGCGTACGCAGCGTCCGGGCGACCCGGGGCGGGATAGGCCTCGTGGCGGGCCTCGTGCAGCTCATCACGCGAGGCCGTACGCCCTCGGGGCCGGTCGGCCGGATCAGGTCGGGGCGCGACAGCGGTCGCGCCGGGGTCGTTCCAGTCGAACTCGCGCGCGGCGGGCGGGGCGAGCTGCTGGTCAGGGACCTTGGGGGCGGGAGGGGCGGGGTGAGGATCTTGGCGATACCACTCCGGCGCGGGCGCGATCGCGGTCTCCTCGACGGACGGTACGGGGGCCGGCGGCGCAGGGATGCGGCCTCGGGGGCGCGAAGTCTCGCGCAACGGAGGGGCCACGGCCGTCGCGTCGGGGTCCCACTCCTGAGGGGCAGGAGGGGGAGGCATCGGCGACGACCCAGGGGCCCCCCGGCCCATCGCCTGCAAGCGCTCGGCGCGGGTCGGCTCCCGCCGCACCGGTTCTGCGTGCAGCGGCTCGACAGCGGGAGGCTCAGGCTGAGCCTGCTCCTGACGGGCCGGACGCGCAGCCCGACGGCCACCGCCCGATGATGCGGGCCCGGGAGGCGGCGGCGACACGAAGTCGGACTGCGGACGCGCGGCTCGCCGGCCACCGCCGGGCTCCGCCGACGGCTGGTCGGTCGGTACGTCCGCGACCCGGGCACCACGGCCGGCACGAGTCCCCCCAGACTCGTTGCTCTCGGGCTCGTCGGCGCCGTACATCCACTCGAATCCGGACACGCCGGAGCCTGAATCCGCACCCCCACGTCGGGGAGGCATGGAGGCGTCAGGCATATATCACCGTCACTGGTCGCTGGTCTTTGGGGGGATTCGGGTTGAGTCGACGGTGACTCAACCTACGCGAGGGCCCCAAGTTTGGCCCCTGACCACACCGAACCCCAAACCGTAGTATCACCTGCCACCATGGCAAGATATTCGCGAATGCCCCAGTAGCTCAGTGGATAGAGCAGCCGCCTCCTAAGCGAAAGGTCGCAAGTTCGACTCTTGCCTGGGGCACCAGATTTTGCGCGTCCGCAGGTCAGCCGCCGTTTCGCGGCTAGGCCACTACCGCACCGGCACGTCATCACGATGGAATCCCGTCGACGGCCAACTCACGAACGAGCAGGCAATCAGGTCGGACCTCACCCATCCGTACAGTTGACCCACTTTCGGAGGTGCCGCGTTGCACGCCGCTGGACCATCCTCGGGATGACCGGAGTTCGGGACTCCATGAGCACACCGGTCATCCCGCGCTCCCGGGGCGCGCCACCGAGGAGGATTCATGCTGGCGAGAAGGCTGATCAGTGTCGCGGCCGCTTCGATGCTGTTGTTCGCGGCAGTTGCAACTGGCACCGCATACTCTGCTGAGGCGGACGGCATGCAGCTCAAGGTGCTGTCCAGCCGGGCGGACCTGGTCTGCGGCGGCGACGCCCTCGTCGAGATCGTGCTGCCCAGCAACACCGATCCCGCCAAGATTCGAGTCGCCGTTGCGGGACGGAACCTGACCTCCGCGTTCGCTGTCCGGTCAGACGGTCGCCTTCTCGGTTTGGTCACTGGGCTGGCTGTCGGCGAGAACGTGTTGACCGCCCGTGGCCCGGCCGGCGGGGTCCACATGACGATCACCAACCATCCGATCGGCGGGCCGATGTTCGCAGGGCCGCAGGTACAGCCCTGGATCTGCGCGACCGAGGAGAACGGCCTCGGCCCGGCGCGGGACGCTCAGTGCAACACCCCGGCGAAGTTCGAACTGCTCTACAAGTCGTCGGTGACCGGCCAGTTCGCCGCATACGACCCGGACAACCGACCGCCGGACCTGGCCTACACGACGACCGACCAGGGCCGCCGCACACCGTACGTCGTGCGCCGAGAACGCGGGGTGATGGACCGAGGTATCTACGACATCGCGGTGCTCCACGACCCCTCCCAGCCGTGGGCCCCTTGGGCTCGGCAGCGCGGTTGGAACGGCAAGTTGCTCGTCCCGTTCGGCGGCGACTGCACCCCACGGCATTCGCAGGGTGCCCCAGGGACGACCCTGCCCGATGTCGCGGCGTTGGACGACCAGGCCCTGTCCCGCGGCTTCGCGGTGGCGCTGTCGAGCCTGAACATCTTGGGGCAGAACTGCAACGACGTGGTGTCGGCCGAGGCGCTGACGATGCTCAAGGAGCACATCGTCGAGAACTACGGCGAGATTCGCTACACCATCGGCAAGGGCTGCTCGGGCGGGTCCATGCAGCAGCACTGGATCGCCTCGAACTATCCCGGACTGCTCGACGGCATCCAACCCTCCTGCAGCTACCCAGACATCTGGGAGACCATGCAGGAAGCCGAGGACTGCCACCTGCTCGACCGGCACTTCGACAGCTCACCGCTATGGGCGGTGACCGCCCAACGCGCCGCCGTGGCGGGCTATGCCGCAGAGACCGTGTGCCGGTCGCTGTGGGACAACCCCACCGGCATCGCCCAGTACTCGAAGACGTGGCTCGATCCGGACAACGGCCCTGGCTGCCTCGGTGGTGCGCTCGGGGGTGGCTCCACCCCGCTGGACCCGAACCCGGCGTGGGTTTATGACGCACAGACCAACCCCACCGGGGTGCGCTGCACTCTGCAGGACTACGGGGTGGCGATCTGGGGCCGGCGTCCGGCGGAGTCGTGGGACGCGGTCGAGCAGCGGATCGGCCGAGGATTCGCCAACCGGCCGTTCGACAACGTCGGTGTGCAGTACGGGCTGCACGCGCTGGAGTCCGGCGAGATCCTGCCCGAGCAGTTCGTCGACCTCAACGAGAAGGTCGGCGGGCTGGACGTCGACTGGAACTACCGGCCGCAGCGCAGCGAAGCCGATCTCGCCGCGGTGCGGACGATGTACCGCGCGGGGCTGGTCACCCACGGTCGCGAGGCGGCGAAGGTGCCGATCATCGACCTGCGCGGGACCAGCAACTACGAGATCCACACCGATTTCCACAGCTACGCGATGCGCGCGCGGCTGCAGAAAGCCACCGGCCACGCTGGCAACCAGGTCATCTGGAGCTCGTATCCGCCGCTGGTCCCCGATGCCGATGGCAGGGACGGGACGACGATCAGCACACCCGAGTCGTTCTCCCTCCTCGATACCTGGCTGTCGAGGATCGAGGACGACGAGAC
>JALZDD010000820.1 GCA_030862715.1 Actinomycetota bacterium
GTGGCGGAGGGAAGCCAGTCGGCGCCGAGGAGCTGGGCGAGGGCAGTGAGGCCGGTGATGTCGCTTCCCACCGTGGCAGAGGCCGCAGCGATCCGCTCGACCATCACCCTGCCGACCTGCTCCTCGACGGTGCCCTCGGCGTACGCGATGTGCCACGGCGAGAGCTGGTGGTCGCGGTGGGTGCGGCCGGTCACCTGCCGTCCCGCGATACCCGAGAAGCGGGCCTGGTGGAAGACGCCGACCCGCGGCTCGCTGCTGGCCCGGCGACCGTCGGCGAGGGCTTCGCCGGCGTGCAGGCTGATCGAGGCGACCGTGGTGAAGACGCAGACCTTCGCCTGCCCGGTCTGGAACCGGAGCCGCTCGGCCTCTGCGTCGAACCGGTCGCGGCCGTAGATCGTGGCGACTTCGAGGCCGGAGTCACGCAGCCGGTCGGCGATCGGGTCGGCGGCGGTCGCGACGAACTCGACCGAGCACGCCACCTGTCGCTCGGCCTCGACCTGCTGGACGATCCAGGCGACCGTGGAGTCGACGCGTATCAGCCCGGCCTTCTGCCGGAAGCGCAGCAGCGCTGCCCGCCCTTTCGCGACATTGCGGCCACGCCGGGCGATGTCCATCTCGCGGCAGAACTCTCCCCATTCGGCCTCGTACGCCGTCCGCTCCGACGGCGTGAGTGCCACCGGCATGCCGGAGATCGGCACCGGCCCCCACGGTGCCGCGCGGTGCAGCATCGCGGGCGGCCGCTCGTCCTCGAGCCAGCCGCGTACCAGCTTGAGGTCCGCGGCGCGCCGCGCCGGGTCGGCGGTCCACGTTACGCCGTAGCGTCCGCGCTCGACCCCGACGCCGTTGCGCTCGAGCGCGGTGGCGAACGTGGCGCCGGGCTGGGTCGCCGAGGTCCACTCCTGCATCGGCTCGCCGAGGACCTGCGCATAGGCCGGGGCGAGATAGGGCAGGTCGAGCGGCGTGTGTCCGGGCGTCGCGGTCGTCGCGATGACGAAGGGTGCCTTGTCGTGTGGCCGCCCGTGGCCCGAGATCCGCGCCCAGAGCTTCCACCGCTTCGTCGTCGTACGTCGCAGCGCGTGGGCCTCGTCCGCGATGATCACGTCCCACGCGTGGTCCTTGACCTTCTCCAGGCGGTCCCATGTGATCACGACCCATTCGAGACCGCCGTCGCCCAGCGCCGTGATCGTGCGGCACCAGTGGCCGATCGTGATCGCGGCGGGACGGTCGGCGACGACCAGCACCCGTCGCGCACCGCGGAGGTCGCCCACCGCTGTCGCCCCGAGGACCGCGGAGATCGTCTTGCCCACGCCGGGCTCATCGGCCAGCAGGAACTGTCGTCCGCCCGCCGCAGCGCGCGCCGCGATGGCGTCAGCAGCCTCGTACTGGATCCGCCGCGGCTCGAGCGCGTCGGTCGCCTCGAGGCTCTGCGTCGGAAGGTCGGGATTGAGGGTGCTCTCGATGAACCGACCGAGCGTGTACGGACCCGGAGCGTAGGGCGCGAGGTGTGCCGGCAGAGCGCGGCCGACGTACAGGTGGGTCTTGACTGCCGGGTGCCACGTGGCGCCCTCGACCTGGGTGCCGTAAGGGACGTCGAGCACCCACACCCGCTCGCCCGGGCCGACGGCCGGCAACGGCCGCTTCGGTTGTCGCGTCCCGCTCCGGCGCGGACGCCCGCCGCGGCGACGAGCACTGGATCGGCGAGAACTGGCCACCCCCAGACGCTATCGCCTGTCGGCGACCTGGATGCGCCAGCTGCTGTCGATGGGCGGGGCGCGCCGCTCACCTTCGGCGGCGGGGATCGTTCGTACGCGCGGTGGCTGGTGCGCTGCGGGGATCCTCCGGCCAGGCGTGCTTGGGATAGCGCCCGCGCAGATCAGCACGAACGCCGGGGTAGCCGTTGTCCCAGAAGGACTTCAGGTCTGCCGTGACGGCTGCTGGGCGTCGCGCGGGGGAGAGCAGATGCAGCAGGAGCGGGACCTGGCCGTCCGCGAGGACCGGCGCTGCGGTCCAGCCGAAGACCTCTTGGATTCGCACAGCGAGCACCGGTTGTTCGGCGGAGTAGTCGATCCGCACGCTCGACCCACTGGGGACCTGCACTCGCTCGGGAGCCAGATCGTCGAGCCTGCCTGCCTGCGGCCACGGCACCATCGCCCGCAGCGCGGCAGCCACGTCGACGCGACGAAGATCCTGGGCCGAGCGAACCCGCGCCAGCTGGGGCCCGAGCCACGACTGGAGGTTCTGCGTCAGTGCCGCGTCGCTCACATCGGGCCACGGGTCACCGAGCGCACGGTGCAGGAAGTCGAGGCGGGCGCGCAGCGCCGTGGCCGCCTCCGACCAGGCGAAGAGAGCGATTCCCTCCCTCGCCACCGCCTCTCGGATCGCGTCGGTCACGGCGTGGGCCGGTGGATCGCTGAGCGGGACGGAGCGGAGCTCGATCGCGCCCAGCAGCGTACGTCGGCGAGCCAGCACCCGCCCTCCGGTCCAGGTGACCTCGTCCACCTCGGTCCACAGGGACCCGGCCGCCTCCAGCGCGAGGTCCTCGGTGAGCGGGGCCGCCGCTCGGATCCGGGCTTCACGTTGCCCGGGCCGCCGCTCCGCGTCTCCGACCGCGAGCCACTCCAGCCCGTCCAAGGGCCCCGGGGAACGCGGATCGAGCGCCGCGCCCGTCCCGGACGCCATCAGATAGCTCGCGGAGCTCGAACGCTTGCGCGCAATCCGGTCCGGATGCGCCAGGGCCACCACCAGCCCCACCGCTACGTCATCGGTGAGTGCTCGGCCGTCGGTGCCCTGCTTCCCGACGACCTTCTCCAACCGGGCGACCTGGCCGCGCCACGATCCTGCCCCCTGTCCGGCGCGCAGCGACCGGAGCGCGGCAACCAGGTCCCCGCCGGGAGCGCGCACGTCCTCGCTCAACATCGCGACCACCTCTGCGGCCCGCCTGGCCCCGACAAGACCAGCCCCGTCGATGAGGGCACGCGCCAGCCTGGGATCGGCCGGTACGCCAGCGATCACCCGGCCCCGCGGGGTGGCTCTCCCCTCCTCGGTCATCGCCCCCAGATCCACCAGCACCTCCTTGGCTGCCGACATCGCAT
The DNA here is from genome assembly GCA_030862715.1 of Actinomycetota bacterium. Next base: position 3,093 of record JALZDD010000820.1, read on the forward strand.
GCGCCGGTGGCTGGTCGAGGAGCGCCAGGTCGTGCACGTCGTCACTGCCCCAGCACGCCACCTCCAGGGCAAAGGCCGTCAGATCGGCGGTGGCGATCTCGGGCTCCGGGTGAGCCGCCAGATGCGCGTGCTCCGCCTCGGACCAACAACGCAGCACGGCGCCCGGCCCCAGCCGTCCGGCCCGACCCGCCCGCTGCTCGGCCGCTGCCCGGCTCACCGCGACGGTGACCAGAGAAGCCAGTCCGCGACGGTGGTCGGTGCGTGGCTCGCGCGAGAATCCGGCATCCACCACGACACGTACCCCAGGTACCGTCAGCGACGACTCGGCGACCGCGGTCGAGACGACCACACGTCGATGCGGGCCTTCGCTGAGCGCACGATCCTGCTCGGCGCCGGACAGACGTCCGTGCAGGGCGTGGACGGCCGCGTCCACGCCGGCAAGGCGACGTACGGTCGCCTCGACCTCCGCGACACCCGGCACGAAGACCAGGGCGTCACCCTCGTGCTCGGCGAGCGCACGACGTACGGTCGCTGCGACATGGTCGTGGAAGGCCGGGGTGATGCCCCGGTCGTCGGTGCGGCGCACCCCCGCAGGCAGCGGGCACCAGACCGCTTGGACCGGGTGCAGAGCACCCGGGACGCGGATCACCGGAGCGGTGTCGTCCCCACCGAGCAGGGCGGCGGTCCGTTCGGCCTCGATGGTGGCCGACATCGCCACCAGGGACAGGTCCTCACGCAGGTGGGCCCGGATGTCGATGAGCAGCGCCAAGGTCAGGTCGGCGTCGAGGTGGCGCTCGTGCACTTCGTCGAGCACGACGGCCCCGACGCCGACCAGCTCGGGATCGTGCTGGATCCGCCGGAGCAGCAGGCCGGTCGTGACGATCTCGACACGTGTACGTCGACTGGTGCGTCGGTCTCCGCGCACGGAGTATCCGACCGTCTCGCCAACCGGTTCGCCCAGCAGGTGCGCCAGCCGGCGGGCAGCAGCACGGGCTGCGATGCGGCTGGGCTGCGTGACGACGACCCGTCCGGCGACAACCTCGGCGACCGCGGGCGGGACCAAGGTCGTCTTGCC
>JALZDD010000841.1 GCA_030862715.1 Actinomycetota bacterium
TCGAGAAGGACTTCAAGGACGTCGTACGCCCCTTCGTGCCCGGTCCGGAGGCCTACACCTACTTCGACTACTACCGGCAGCGCTTCGAGCGCAACCGCGGCCTGCGCATCGACTTCGTCCTCGGCTCGCCCTCGTTCGCGTCGCGGGTCACGGGCGCGTTCGTCGATCTCGACGAGCGCAACCCCGCCATCGGCACCGGCTCTCCCTCCGACCACGCTCCGGTGATCGTCGATCTCGCCGACTGACCCCGATGCCGTGAAACGGGAGGGCCGGAGCACGGTCTGGTCCCGTGGAACGGTGTGCGCGATCCTGCTTCTCGTCATCGGCGGCGCGATCGTCTTCCACGCCCACCTCCCGTCGGCGTTCGGCATCGGCAGCCTCGTGGAGACGTTCCTGCCATGGCTCGGTGCTGTGGCGGTGCTGGTCCTGCTCGTCGGGCTGGCGCGACGGTCGGCCACCGCGGTCATCGCGTTCATCGTGCCCGCCGTGGCGTGGGGCTGGACGTTTCATCCGAAGCTCTCCGACGGTCCCATCTCGCGCCACGACCTGGTCGTCGTCCAGCACAACGTCAGCGACACGAACACGGACATCGCCGGCACCGTCCGCGAGATCCTCGCGGCCTCGCCCGACGTCGTGACACTGAACGAGGTGGTTCCCGAGCGGGTCGACGACTACAGCCGGGCGTTCGGTGACGTCCTCCCGCACCACGAGATGTACGGCACCGTCGGAGTCTGGTCGGCGCAACCGCTGGAGAACGCCACGCCGCTCGATCTGCGCCCGGCGGGCGTGGACGCATCGTGGAGACGCGGCCTGCGGGTGGAGACCAGGCCGTCCGCCGACGCCCCGGTCGTCGCGGTCTACGCCGTGCACCTGCCCTCGATCCGGCTGAGCGTCCGCGGCCTGGATGTCACGGCGCGCAACGGGAGCATCGGGCTTCTCGCCGAGGCCTTGCGGGCCGACGACGCCGATGTCGTGATCGTCTCCGGCGACTTCAACGCAGTCGCGGCCGACCGCGCACTACGTCCGGTCATCTCCCAGGTCAGCGAACCGCAGGACCGCCTCGGGTTCACCTTCCCGGCAGCCCTCCCGGCCATCCGCATCGACCACGTCTTCGCCCGCGGCGCCGAGGTCGAGGACGTACGACCGTTGGGCCGGACCGGGAGCGATCACCTTCCCGTGGTCGCGCTACTTCGGTGGCAGTGACTCGGCCGTGGCGACGCCGCGGCTGACCCAGGCGGCGAGCGCGTCGCCGTGGAGCAGGTCGGCGGCGACGTTGACGTAGCCGGACATGGTCCGGGCGCCCATGATCATCGGCGCGGCACCTGCCGCGAGCGCGGCCTCGTAGGCCGACCTGCCGGTGCGTACGAGCAGGTCGTCGGCGCCGACCGCGCACGCCATGTTGCCGTTCACCATGAACGCCAGCCCACCGAACATCTTCACCTCGGTGGTGCCGGCGGGCATCAGGTCCCGCACTCGTTCGGCCAGTTCGACGTTGTGGGCCATACCTCCATGGAACCACGAACGGCCGACCGTGCCCATCCGAACAAATTGTCGGTGGTCCCTGCGAGTATCGATGTCATGGAGATCTGGATCCTCGTGCTCGGACTGGTGATCGGTCTTGCCCTGGGTGTCGTGCTCGGGGTGCTGTGGGCGCGGGCGCGGAGCGTGGGGACGGTCGCGGCCGGGATGGTGGACCAGGCCGAGGTGATGCAGGGGCTCGACCGGCTCAGCGACCAGATGCAGCATCTCGACCGGGAGCGGGCCCGCTGGCAGGGGCAGTTCGAGACGGAGGTCGGGCGGCTCCAGACCGAGACCCGGTCGCTGTCGACGGCGCTGCGGAAGCCCCAGGTCAGGGGCCGTTGGGGCGAGATGCACCTGCGCCGCGCGGTGGAGCTCGCCGGCCTGGTGGACAAGTGCGACTTCTCCGAGCAGGTCCATCTCGAGGACGGGCGACTGCGCCCCGACCTGGTGGTGCACCTGTCCGGCAACAAGGAGCTGGTCGTGGACTCCAAGGTCCCCCTGGATGCCTACCTCGACGCCGCGTCCGCCGACAACGAGGACGACTACCGGGCTCACCTGCGCAGACACACCGCCCAGCTGCGTACGCATGTGGACCAGCTGGCCTCGAAGTCCTACTGGCGCTTCCTGGAGGAGTCGCCCGAGTTCGTCGTCCTCTTCGTGCCGGCGGAGTCGTTCCTCTCGGCGGCGCTGGAGACCGAGCCTGGCCTGATCGAGTACGCCGCGGAGCGCCGGGTCGTGCTGGCCTCACCGACCACTCTGATCGCGCTGCTGCGCACGGTGGCGCACGGATGGTCCCACGAGGCGCTCGCCGAGCAGGCCCGCGAGATTCACCGGCTCGGCCGTGACCTGCACCAGCGCCTGTCCACGATGTCCACCCACCTGGACGGGATCGGGCGCTCCCTCAACACCGCGGTGACCCGCTACAACCAGGCGATCGGATCCCTCGACAACCGGGTCCTGGTGGCCGCGCGTCGTTTCAATGAATTATCGGTAACCGACGATGAACTCGAGACGCCGCGTCCGGTGGAGATACGCGCTGTGGAGCGGCTGAGCAGCGTAAGGGAGGATGATCGGCGCGCCGCCGAGAATGACGGTGTGCCGGGCCCTACCGTGGGTTCGGATACACAGGCTGCATACGAGAGATCGTGACCCCATGAGTCAGCGCACCATCTGGGAGGAAGGACGCGAGTCCGGCCGCCATGTTGTCGCGCTCGGATCCGCCACCTCGCTGACGGTCACCTTCGTCGATCTGCTCATCGACGACCAGATCGGCCTGCTCTTCGACTTCACCTTCGTGGCGATCGCGCTGACGCTCGCGCTGATCGTCAGACCCAGCGACTTCTTCGTGGTCGGCGTGCTCCCGCCGCTGATCATGCTCGGCATCTTCATCCTGCTCGCCGCGACCCAGCCCGGGTCGATCGCCGACGCCGGGGACGGCTTCGTCCAGGCCGTGGTCAGCGGTCTCGGACACCACGCGATCAGCCTGTTCATCGGCTACGCCCTGTGCCTGGGCTGCCTGGTGATGCGCCGCCGCGTCCTGAAACAGCGCATCGAGACCCGCGACGAGGTCGAGCGCGAACGCGCGCTCGCCTCCTGATCAGTCCAGCGCCAGGAACCCGGAGACGTCGCCGGCACCCTCGCGGATGACCTCGGGCTCGCCGTCGGACCAGTCGATGACCGTGGTCGGCTCGGCCGGGGTCTCACCGGCCTCGATGACGATGTCGACCTGGTGGTCGAGCGCCTCCTTGACGTTCCACCCGAAGACCTCCGGCTCGGTCTCACCGGGCAGGATCAGCGTGGAGGACAGCAGCGGCTCACCGAGCTCCTCGAGCAGCGCCTGCACGACGGCGTGCTCGGGGATGCGTACGCCGACGGTCTTCTTCTTCGGGTGCATCAGCCGTCGGGGCACCTCCGGGGTCGCCGGGAGGATGAACGTGTAGGGCCCCGGGGTCGCGTGCTTGATCGCCCGGAAGGCGCTGTTGTCGACGTGGACCATCGTGCCGAGCTGCGCGAAGTCCTTGCAGATCAACGTGAAGTGGTGGCGGTCGTCGAGACCACGGATCTTGAGGATCCGGTCGCGACCGTCCTTGTTGCCGATCCGCGAGCCGAGCGCGTAGCCGGAGTCGGTCGGGTACGCGATCAGCTGGTCGTCACGCAGGGCATCGACGACCTGGCTGATCAGACGGGACTGCGGGTTGTCAGGGTGTACGTCGAGGAATCGGGCCACCCCTCGACCCTAACGCCCATCACGGGGCGGGGATCAACCCCTTGCGGCAGCCGCCTTGAGATCCTTGCGGAGTTCCGTCGGCAGCGCGAAGATCAGCGACTCCTCGGCGCTCTTGTGTGCCAGGGCGTCGGGGAAGCCACGCTCCTTGAGGAACTCGACGACACCCTCGACCAGGTTCTCGGGCACGCTGGCTCCGGAGGTGACGGAGACGCTCCGTACGCCCTCGAGCCAGGACTCGTCGATCTCGCTGGCGTCGTCGACGCGGTAGGCGGCCTTGGCGCCGGCTTCGAGCGCGACCTCGACCAGGCGGACCGAGTTGGAGGAGTTGCCGGAGCCGACGACGATGACCAGGTCGCTGGCACCGCCGATCTCCTTGACCGCCTGCTGACGGTTCTGGGTGGCGTAGCAGATGTCGTCGCTGGGCGGGTCGAGCAGCTCGGGGAACTTCGCCCGGAGCGCGGCGACGGTCTCCATGGTCTCGTCGACCGAGAGGGTGGTCTGGGACAGCCAGACGACCTTGGAGGGGTCGGCAACCTCAAGGCCGGGTACGTCACCGGGGCCCTCGACGAGCGTGGTCGCCTCCGGCGCCTCGCCCATGGTGCCCTCGACCTCCTCGTGACCGGCGTGGCCGATCAGCAGGATGCTGTAGCCCTCGCGCGCGAACCGCTTGGCCTCCAGGTGGACCTTGGTGACCAGGGGGCAGGTCGCGTCGATCGTCTTCAGCTCACGCACGGCGGCGTCGGCGTGGACCGCCGGGGAGACGCCGTGGGCGGAGAAGACGACGGTCGCGCCCGAGGGCACCTCGTCGAGCTCGTTGACGAAGATCGCGCCACGGTTGCGCAGATCGTCGACGACGTGCTTGTTGTGCACGATCTCCTTGCGCACGTAGACCGGCGCGCCGTAGAGGTCCAGCGCCTCCTCGACGGTGATCACGGCCCGGTCCACACCGGCGCAGTAACCGCGCGGCTCCGCGAGGAGGACAGCCTTCTCGTCGTCGGAGATCAGGCGTGGGGTGCCGAGGTCGATGCTCATGCCCTCAGTCTAGAGACCGTGGCGTGACACCTCTAATGTCGGTGGCCCGCTCTAGGGTTGGCGGCATGGCGTTGGACACCTCCCCCGAGTCGCCCGCTCCGGTGCGGCAGATCGCGAACGCGATCGGCGGCTGGATCGACAAGCTCGGTGCGGTCTGGGTGGAGGGGCAGGTGGCCCAGCTGAGCCGGCGGCCGGGGATGCAGACCGTCTTCCTGACCCTGCGCGACTCGGTGGCCGACATCTCGGTGCCGGTGACGTGCACCCGGTTCCTGCTCGACAGCCTCAATCCCCCGCTGGTCGAGGGCGCGTCGGTGATCATCCACGCGAAGCCGTCCTACTACGCCAACCGCGGCACGCTGTCGCTCCAGGCCCGCGACATCCGTCCGGTCGGGCTCGGTGAGCTGCTCGCCCGGCTCGAGCAGCGCCGGCAACTGCTCGCCGCCGAGGGGCTCTTCGCCGCCGAGCTCAAGCGGCCGCTCCCCTTCCTGCCGACCAAGGTCGGGCTCCTCACCGCCGCCAACTCCGCCGCCGAGCGGGACGTGCTCGAGAACGCGAAGCGACGGTGGCCGCAGGTGCGGTTCGAGGTGGCGTACGCCGCGATGCAGGGGGCGCGCAGCGCTGCCGACGTCGTCGAGAAGCTGCAGCGGCTCGACCGCGACCCCGAGGTCGACGTCATCGTCATCGCCCGCGGCGGCGGTTCGGTCGAGGACCTGCTGCCGTTCTCTGACGAGCACCTGATCCGTGCGGTGCACGCCGCTAGCACCCCGGTCGTCTCCGCGATCGGCCACGAGCCGGACTCGCCGCTGTTGGACCTGGCCGCCGACGTACGTGCCTCGACGCCGACCGATGCCGCCAAGCTCGTCGTGCCCGACGTCGTCGAGGAGCAGCGGATCGTCGCGACCGGACGCGACCGGCTCCGCGGCGGGATCGCCGCCCTGATCCACCGCGAGCAGACGCTCCTGGACGCGTTGCGCTCCCGGCCGGTGCTGGCCGACCCACGCTCGCTGATCGATGCCCGGCGCGACGAGGTCACCTCGCTGCGCGACCGCGCCCGCCGCACCGTCGGGCACACCCTCGACCGGGCCGCCGACGACATCGGCCACCATCGCGCCCGCGCTCGCGCACTCTCACCCCTGGAGACGCTGAGACGGGGGTACGCCGTCGCCCAGGATGCCGACGGACACGTCCTCACCAGCGTCGCCGACGCCGCCGAGGGCGAGGCGGTCAGCATCCGCCTCGCCGACGGCCGCCTGACAACCACCATCACCTCGATCGAGAAGACTGAGCCCCCTAAGGACGTAGCCGATGACTGACGACGACAAGAACCTGTCCTACGAGCAGGCCCGCGAGGAGCTGGTCGAGGTCGTCCGCAAGCTCGAGGCCGGCGGCATCACCCTCGAGGAGTCCCTGGCCCTGTGGGAGCGCGGCGAGAAGCTCGCCACGCTGTGCCAGGAGTGGCTCGACGGCGCCCGGAAGAAGATCGACGCCGCCATCCAGGACTGACGAGACGTCGCTCCCGTCGCCCGAGACGTCACTCAGGTCAGCCGAGAAGTCACAGCGTTGCCACTTCGGCCGACGTAGGTGACGCCTCGGCCGACGCGGGTGACGTCTCGCTATTTCAGGGGCTCGGTGGTGATGAGGGCGAGGTAGTCGCGTACGTCGCCGTCCTTGGGGCCCCAGAGCATCAGGGTCTGGCCGTCGACCTCGGCCGAGTAGCCGGTGTCGCCGTCGGAGTCGGACCATTCGGTCCAGGTGTCGGCGACGTCGGTCTCGATGGTCACCTCGTCGCCCTCCTTGGCCTGGGTGTCGACGTTCTTCTGGGCCAGGGCCTGGGCCGAGCGGGCCGAGAGCTCCAGACCGACGTAGGAGGTCTGGCCCTTGACGAACGACATGGTCCAGGCCGGCTCCTCGCCGCCCTTGTAGGACGGGTCGGTGTTGGCGTACCAGCCCGAGGGCAGCTCGCGCGGGTAGACGACGTCGAGGTCGGCGGCCTGGGCGCTGCGGACGGCCTCGGCCCAGTCGGCCTTGTAGGTCTCGTTGGCACCGCTGACCTCGCGCTCGAGGTTGCCCCGCCACTGCACGATCAGCACGATCGGGACGACGAGGACGAGCAGGAAGATCATCGACCCGATCAGGGCACCGAACGTACGCGGATAGCTGCGCGCCGGGGTCTCCGGCTGCTCGCTCGCCGGCTGGTTCGACGGTTGGGCGGGCTGCTGCTGATCGGTGTCGCTCACGCCCTCCATGGTCCCACTCGACCGCGAACGCCGCGAAACCTGGATCAGTCGTTCCGCAGATGAGGACATATGAGGCGAGAATCCGCCGCAGATGCGATACTCCTCCGGTGACCACCTACCGTATCGCCGAAGCCGCCGACCTGCTCGGCGTCAGCGACGACACGGTGCGCCGCTGGATCGACGCGGGACGGATCGAGGCGAGCACGGAGAACGGCCGGGCGGTCATCGACGGCGTCGTCCTGGCCGCACTGGCCTCGGAGCTGGCCGATGCCCCCGACCCGGACCGGGCGAAGGCGGTCAGCGCCCGCAACCGGATGCTCGGGATCGTCACCAAGACCACCCTGGACACCGTGATGGCCCAGGTGGAGATGGTCTGCGGGCCCTACCGCATCGTCTCGCTGATGAGCGCCGAGGCCGCCATCGAGCTGGGCCTCGAGCCCGGCGTCAGCGCGGTCGCATCCATCAAGTCAACCAACGTCGTCGTGGAGCGCCCATGATCAAGAACCCAGGAATCGGCGCCGTCGTCGCGGTGGCGGCCGCCCTCGCGCTCGCCGGCTGCGGGAGTTCGAGCGAGGGATCGGAGGATCGGGAGCTGACCGTCTTCGCGGCCGCTTCGCTGACCGACACGTTCACCGAGCTGGCCGAGGAGTTCGAGAAGGACCACCCCGGCGTGAAGGTGACCACCAGCTTCGGTGGCTCCTCGGACCTGGTGGCCCAGATCGAGGACGGCGCCCCGGCGGACGTCTTCGCCTCGGCCGACACCAAGAACATGGACAAGCTCGGCGACCTGGCCACCGACCCGCAGGACTTCGCCTCCAACACGTTGGAGATCGCCACGCCGCCGGGCAACCCGGCCAAGATCACCGGCTTCCAGGATCTCGCCAAGGCCGGGACCAAGGTCGTGGTCTGCGCGGCCGAGGTCCCCTGTGGCAACGCGACCGCGCAGATGGAGGAGGAGACCGGCGTCGACATCGAGCCGGTCAGCGAGGAGCAGTCGGTCAGCGACGTACTCGCCAAGGTGACCTCCGGTGACGCCGACGCCGGGGTCGTGTACGTCACCGACGTGACCGCCGCCGGCGACACCGTGACGGGCGTCGAGTTCGAGGAGTCCGACCAGGTCGTGAACACCTATCCGATCAGCGCACTCGACGGCTCCGACGACGCCGACCTCGCCCAGCAGTTCGTCGACCTGGTGCTGAGCGAGACCGGGCAGAAGGTACTGACCGATGCCGGCTTCAACCAGCCCTGATCTTCTCGGGACCGCCAGGCGGACGGACCGGCAGAGGGGGGCCGGTCCGTCCGTCGGCATGCCGCGTTGGCTGTGGTTCCCGGCGGCCCTCGCGGCGGCGTTCATCATCGTTCCGCTCGTCGCGATCATCCTCCGCGTCGATCTGGCGAGCTTCCCGGCGCTGATCACCTCGCCGTCCGCGCTGGAGGCGCTCTGGCTCAGCCTGCGCACCGCGGTGGCGAGCACTCTGCTGTGCATCCTCCTCGGCGTACCGCTCTCCACCGTCCTCGCCCGCACCAGCTTCCGGGGCCAGGGGCTGGTGCGCTCGTTGGTGCTCCTTCCGCTCGTGCTGCCTCCTGTCGTCAGCGGGCTGGCGCTGCTCTACACCTTCGGCCGCCGGGGGCTGCTGGGACAGTCGCTGGACCTGGTCGGCATCCAGATCCCGTTCACGACGCTCGCCGTGGTGATGGCGCAGACGTTCGTCGCGCTGCCCTTCCTGGTGATCAGCCTCGAAGGCGCGCTGCGCACCAGCGGCACCCGGTACGAGGCGGTCGCGGCCACGCTCGGTGCCCGCCCGACCACTGTCTTCCGGCGCGTCACCCTTCCCCTGGTCGGCCCCGGCCTGCTCTCCGGGTCGGTCCTCGCCTTCGCCCGCTGCCTGGGCGAGTTCGGCGCCACGATCACCTTCGCCGGCAACCTCCCAGGGGTCACCAGCACGATGCCGCTGCAGGTCTACCTGCTCCGCGTCGACAACCCCGACGCGGCGGTCGCGCTCTCGCTGGTGCTGGTCGTCGTCGCGGTCGCCGTGATCGGCTTCGCACGCCATGGGAGAGCCCTATGAGCGCGCTGCATCTGCGAGCCGTCATCCCCGAGCGCGGCATCGACGTCACCCTCGACGTGGCCGCCGGCGAGACGGTAGCGCTCACCGGACCCAACGGCGCCGGCAAGTCGAGCATCCTCGGCGTGATCGCCGGACTCCTTCGTCCCGACGAAGGAGAGGTACGCCTCGGCGACCGCATCCTGGACCGCACTCCCCCGCACGCCCGCGGGATCGCGCTCCTCGCTCAGGACCCGCTGCTCTTCCCGCACATGTCGGTGCTGGCCAACGTCGCCTTCGCACCCCGCGCCCGCGGCGTACACCGCCGCCAGGCCAACGAGCTCGCCACCCGCCACCTCACCGAGGTGGGCGCCGAGATGCTCGCCGGGCGCAGACCCACGGAGATCTCCGGCGGTCAGGCCCAGCGCGTGGCGGTGGCCCGGGCCCTGGCGGCCGACCCCGAGCTGCTCCTGCTCGACGAGCCGATGGCCTCGCTCGACGTCGACGTGCGTCCCGCACTGCGGCAGACGCTGCGTACCGCCCTCGAGGGCCGGACCGCCATCATCGTCACTCACGACGCGGCCGACGCCCGTGCCCTCGCCAACCGGGTGGTGGTGATCGAGCACGGTCACATCGTCGAGGAGGGCCCCACCGAGCAGGTTCTGAACGACCCGCAGTCGGGTTTCGCTGTGAGGCTTGTCTCTGGATCGATCAAGTGACACCGTGGCCGCTCCACCGCGCCCGGCCGATAGATTGACCCCTATGAACGACACCCAGCCGCTCGGCGTCGCCCCCACCGCTCCTGACCGCAACCTGGCCCTCGAGCTCGTGCGGGTGACCGAGGCCGCGGCGATGGCCGCTGGCCGCTGGGTAGGTCGCGGCGACAAGAACGGCGCCGACGGCGTCGCGGTCAACGCGATGCGGACGATGATCTCCACGGTCGCCATGAACGGCACCGTCGTGATCGGCGAGGGCGAGAAGGACAACGCCCCGATGCTCTACAACGGCGAGGACGTCGGCGACGGCACCGGCCCCGACTGCGACGTCGCCGTCGACCCGATCGACGGCACCACCCTGTGCGCCAAGGGCATGAGCAACGCCGTCGCGGTGATGGCGGTCGCCCCGCGCGGCAGCATGTACGACCCCAGCGCCGTCTTCTACATGGAGAAGCTGGTCACCGGCCCCGAGGCCGCCGACGTCGTCGACATCCGCCTCCCCGTCGCCGAGAACATCGCCGCGGTGGCCAAGGCGAAGGACACCAAGGCCTCCGACATCACCGTGATCGTGCTCGACCGGCCGCGCCACGACAAGCTCGTCGAGGAGATCCGCGAGACCGGTGCCCGGATCAAGTTCATCGTCGACGGCGACGTCGCGGGCGCGATCTCGGCCGCCCGTGCCGGCTCCGGCGCCGACCTGCTGATGGGCATCGGCGGCACTCCCGAGGGCATCGTCGCTGCCTGCGCGATGAAGGCGATGGGCGGCACCATCCAGGGCCGGCTGTGGCCCAAGGACGACGAGGAGCGCCAGCGCGCCCTCGACGCCGGCCACAACCTCGACCCCGACTTCGTGCTGCACACCGACGACCTGGTCACCGGCGACGACTGCTTCTTCGTCGCCACCGGCATCACCGACGGCGACCTGATGCGGGGCGTGCAGTACCTCCCCCACGGCGCCATCGTCACCGACTCCCTGGTGATGCGCAGCCGCTCGGGCACGATCCGCAAGGTCACCTCGGAGCACCAGCTCGCCAAGCTCCAGGCTTACAGCGCGATCGACTTTTGAGCTCGCGCGGCGCTTGCGCCGGGCGAACGCGAAAAGATCCCGGGACGCTGGGCCGAGCCCGGTAAAGTCGGCACATGACCACCGCCGCCGAGCCGACCGAGTCCACCGCCTTCCTCCCCGGAGGGGTCGAGCTGGCGTACGACACGTTCGGCAGCCCCAGCGCTGATCCGCTGCTGCTGATCATGGGGCTCGGCGGCCCGATGACCTGGTGGAACACCGAGCTGTGCGAGCAGCTTGCCCGGGCCGGGTTCTACGTGGTCCGCTACGACAACCGCGACATCGGCCACTCCTCGCCGCATCCGTCCGACGAGCGGATCACGCTCGCGCGGCTGGCCCGGGCGTTCGCGGGACTGCCGACGCAGGCGCCGTACGCGATGGACGACCTCGCCGACGACGCGGCCGCGCTGCTGACCCATCTCGGCATCGACTCCGCGCACGTGTGGGGCGTGTCGATGGGCGGGATGATCGCCCAGACCCTCGCGATCCGCCACCCCGACAGGGTGCGCTCGGTCTGCTCCACGATGTCCACCACCGGCCGTCGCGGCGTCGGCTTCCAGCACC
>JALZDD010000948.1 GCA_030862715.1 Actinomycetota bacterium
GCGATGCAGGCGGCCGTCGCGACCGGCAAGCGCTTCGTGGTCCTCGACCGCCCCAACCCCGTTGGCGGGACGGCTCGCGGACCGATGATGACCGCGGCGTACACCTCGGGCGTCGGCGCCCGCGAGATCGTCCAGCAGCACGGGATGTCGGTCGGTGAACTGGCCCGGTTCTTCGACGGGGAGTTCCTCGAGGAGCACGCCGGTGGGCGGCTGGCGCAGCTCGACATCGTCCAGGTCTCCGGGTGGCGTAGACGGACGTTGTACGCCGACACCGGGCTCGACTTCATCCTGCCGAGCCCCAACATGCCGACCCCAGACACCGCGCTGGCCTACCCCGGCACCTGCATGTTCGAGGGCACCAACCTGTCCGAGGGGCGTGGCACCACCAAGCCGTTCGAGCTGATCGGGGCGCCGTTCGTCGACCACCGCTGGGCCGCGGCGCTGGAGGAGGCGAACCTGCCGGGCGTGACGTTCCGGGAGGCGTACTTCAACCCCTCGGTCAACAAGTTCGCCGGCAAGGTCTGCGGCGGGGTGCAGGTCACGATCCAGGACCGCGACCGGTTCGACCCCGTCCGCACCGGCGTCGAGATGCTGGTCACCGCCAAGGACCTCTACCCCGAGTTCGCCTGGCGCCAGGACTCCTGGGACACCGCCAGGCCGTTCTGGATCGACAAGCTCACCGGATCGACGAGGCTGCGTACGCAGATCGACGCCGGCGCCACCGGCGACGAGGTCGAGGCGGCCTGGCGTGACGAGCTGGCCGACTTCGACGCGACCCGCCGCCAGTACCTCCTCTACCGCTGACCCCGCCCACCCGGCGAGGTCAGCGGAGGGCGGCGGTGGCGGCCGCGAGCGCGGTGACGCGGTCCCAGTCGCCGGAGGCGAGCACGTCGGCGGGGGTGAGCCAGGAGCCACCGACGCAGCCGACGTTGGCGAGAGCGAGATAGCTGGGAGCCGTGGCGAGCGAGATGCCGCCGGTGGGGCAGAAGCGCGCGTCGGGCAGCACGGAGGGCAGCGAGCCGAGGTACTTGGCGCCGCCGGAGGCCTCGGCCGGGAAGAACTTCATCGCGGTGTGGCCGGTCTCGAGCACCGCAAGGGCCTCGGAGACGGTGGCCGTGCCGGGCAGGAACGGCAGGCCGGTGTCGCGCATCGCGCCGAGCAGCGTCGGGGTGGCACCCGGCGAGACCAGGAACTGGGCGCCGGCCGCGGCGGCCTCCTTGGCGAGCACCGGAGTGGTCACGGTGCCGGCGCCGATCAGGACCTCCGGCACCTCCTCGGCGATGGCGCGGATCGCGTCGAGCGCCACCGGCGTACGCAGGGTCAGCTCGACCACGGGCACGCCACCCTCGGCGAGGGCACGGGCCACGGGCACCGCCTGGTCGAGGGTGTCCACGACGACGACCGGGATCACCGGGGAGAGGTCGAGCAGGTCGGTGGAGGTGAGGTCAGACATGGACGGGGGTCTCCTGGGAGGACGGGCTCTGCTGAGCCGGAGCGAAGGGGAAGACGGAGGCGCCGGTGTCGGCGGAGCCCACGGTGGCACGGAAGGCGGAGAAGAGCTCGCGGCCGGTGCCGCGCCACTCGGCGTCGAGCGGTGCCCGGCCGGTGGTGGGGCGGTGCGCGAACTCGTCGGCGTCGACCCCGATGCTCAGGGTGCCGGCGACGGCGTCGACCGTGATCAGGTCGCCGTCCTGCACGCGGGCGAGCGGACCGCCGAGCGCGGCCTCGGGGGTGAGGTGGATGGCCGCGGGCACCTTCCCCGACGCACCGGACATCCGGCCGTCGGTGACGATGGCGACGTGCTGGCCGCGATCCTGCATCACCCCGAGAGCCGGGGTGAGCTTGTGCAGCTCGGGCATCCCGTTGGACGCGGGGCCCTGGTAGCGCAGCACCGCGACGAAGTCGCGACCGTCGAGGCGCTTCTCGGAGAAGGCGGTGAGGAAGTCGGCCTGGTCGTCGAAGACGATCGCGGGGGCGGAGACCACCTGGTGCTCGGGCGCGACCGCCGAGGTCTTGATGACGGCGGTGCCGAGCTCGCCGGTCAGCACCCGCAGACCACCGTCGGGTGAGAACGGGTCGTCGGCCGGGCGCAGCACGTCGAGGTCGCCGGAGACCGGGGCGCCCTCGACGTACTCGATCTCGCCGTCGCGGGTGAGCCGCGACTCCTGGGTGTAGGCGGACAGCCCCGGGCCGAGGATCGTGGTGACGTCCTCGTGGAGCAGCCCGGCCTCGAGCAGGGTGCGGACCAGGAAGCTGACGCCGCCGGCCGCGTGGAAGTGGTTCACGTCGGCGGAGCCGTTGGGGTACATCCGGCTGAGCAGCGGGACCACCGGCGACAGGTCGGAGATGTCGGCCCAGGTCAGCTGGATCCCAGCTGCGCGAGCGATCGCGACCAGGTGGAGGGTGTGGTTGGTCGAGCCGCCCGAGGCGAGCAGCGCGACGCAGGCGTTGATGATCGACTTCTCGTCGATCACCTCGCCCACACCCGGGCCGCCGGTGAGCGCCAGCTCGGTGGCACGTGCGGCGGCGGCGCGGTTGAGCGCAGCTCGCAGCAGGGTGTCCGGCGAGGCGAACGAGGAGCCCGGCAGGTGCAGGCCGAGCACCTCCATCAGGAGCTGGTTGGAGTTGGCGGTGCCGTAGAAGGTGCAGGTACCGCGGGAGTGGTAGCTGGCGGCCTCGGCCTCGAGCAGCTCCTCGCGGGTGGCCTCGCCCGCTGCGTACCGCTGCCGGACACGGGCCTTCTCCTTGTTGGGGAGGCCCGAGGACATCGGGCCGGCCGGCACGAAGACGGTCGGCAGGTGGCCGAACGAGAGGGCACCGATCAGGAGGCCAGGCACGATCTTGTCGCATACGCCGAGCATCAGCGCGGCGTCGAACATGTCGTGCGAGAGGGCGATCCCGGCCGACATCGCGATCACGTCGCGGGAGAAGAGGGAGACCTGCATCCCGTCGCGGCCCTGGGTGATGCCGTCGCACATCGCGGGTACGCCGCCGGCGACCTGCGCCAGCCCGCCGGCGCGCAT
>JALZDD010000965.1 GCA_030862715.1 Actinomycetota bacterium
CGTCACGATGCTCGGCATGACCACACCGATCCTCAGCCGCCGCGCCATCCTGGGCGGAGCCGCCACCGCGGTCGCCGTCGCCGCGACCGGAGTCAGCAGCTCCGTTGCGTACGCCACCGACAGCCCCTCGATCGCCGCACTCGAGCAGAAGCACCAGCGTCACCTCGGCGTCTGGGCCAAGAACATTCGGACCGGCCGCGTCATCGAGCACCGCGCCGACGAGCGCTTCCCGATGCTGTCGACCTTCAAGACGCTGCTCGCGGCCTCGATCCTGCGCGATCACCCCGCGCGTACGCTCCAGCAGCGGCTGGCCTGGGAGGCGGCCGATGTCGTCGTCAACTCACCGGTCACCTCGCTCACGACCCGCAACGGTCTGACCGTCGCGCAGCTCGCCGAGGCGACGATGACGCGGTCCGACAACACCGCCGCCAACGAGCTGCTCCACCTCATCGGTGGGCCTTCGGGCATCACGACCTTCGCCCGGTCCCTCGGCGACAGAGTGACCCGGCTGGACCGCTGGGAGCCCGACCTCAACAGCGCGATCCCGGGCGACCCGCGCGACACCACCTCGCCGCGTGCGATCGCACAGACCTACACCAAGCTCGTCCTCGGCGACGCCCTCGACAGCGCCGACCGGGACCAGCTGACCACCTGGATGCTGGCCAACCAGTCGACCGTCACGCGGTTCGGCGCGGGGGTTCCGGCCGGCTGGCGGCTCGCCGACAAGACCGGCGGCGGTGACTACGCGTCGCGGAACGACGTCGGTGTCACCTGGACCCCTGACGGCGCCCCGATCGTCATCGCCGCTCTCACCCGCTCCGACGACCCCACCGCCGCGCCCCTCGACGCCCCGCTCGCGGACATCGCGGCGACTGTCTGTGGGGAGCTCGGCTGAGGCGTTGGGATACCCGGTTGACCGGGTATCCCTGCAAGCGACTCAGGCCCCGTACACCTTCTCCGGCTCCGGCGCCTGAGCGAGGAGCTTGCGGAGTGCCGGGCCGACCTCGGCGGCGTCCCAGCGGGCGCCGGCGTCGGCGGAGGGGCCGTGGGCCCAGCCGTTCTCGACGGTGATCGTGGACCCATCGATCTCGACGACCCGGCCGGTGATGTCGCGGGCGTCGCCGGAGGCGAGCCAGGCGACGATGGGGCTGTTGTCCTCGGGCAGTGCCATGGCGGAGGTGTCGAAGGCGCCCTCGGTCATCCGGGTCTTGGCGACCGGCGCGATGGCGTTGACGGTGACGCCGTAGCGGGCCACCTCGGCGGCGGCGACCAAGGTGAGCCCGGCGATCCCGGCCTTGGCGGCGGAGTAGGTGCCCTGCCCGATCGAGCCCTGGAGGCCCGCGCCGGAGGAGGTGTTGATGACCCGGGCATCCCGCTGCCGACCCGCCTTGGACTCCGCCCGCCAGTACGCACCCGCGTGCCGCAGCGTCGCGAAGTGACCCTTCAGATGCACCCGGATGACCGCGTCCCACTCCTCCTCGGACGTGTTGACGAGCATCCGGTCGCGTACGAAACCGGCGTTGTTGACCAGGATGTCCAGGCCGCCGTACGTCTCGATGGCCTGTCGCACCATCGCCTCGGCCTCCGCGAAGTCGGCCACATCGGCGGCGTTGGCAACCGCCTCCCCACCTGCGGAGACGATCTCGTCAACGACCTGCGAAGCGGGCGACTCGCCGGTGCCTTCGCCCGCCAGCGAGACGCCGAAGTCGTTGACGACCACCTTCGCCCCATGACGGGCGAGCTCGAGCGCGTGCGCCCGGCCGATGCCTCGCCCCGCTCCGGTGACGATCGCGATCCGGCCTTCGAGCAGTCGAGCCATGTGGCGTCCCTTTCCAGTCTTGCGTTCAGAAACCAAGCAACTGCTAGGCTACCAAGCAATCGCTAGGTTAGGAACGGACCATGGGCATCTCCACCGAGATCACCGACGAGCAGATCGCCGTCGTCACGATGAACCACCCACCGGTGAACGCGCTGCCGGTCAAGGGCTGGTTCGAGGTCGCCGACGCCGTCACGACCGCCGCCGACGAGGGCGCACGAGTCGTGATCCTGCGCGCCGAGGGGAAGGGCTTCAACGCCGGCGTCGACATCAAGGAGATGCAGCAGATCGAGGGGTTCGAGGGCATCCTCGGCGCCAACCGCGGCTGCTACGCGGCGTTCAAGGCGATCTACGAGTGCCCGGTCCCGGTCGTCGCCGCGGTCAACGGCTTCTGCCTCGGCGGAGGCGTCGGTCTGGTCGGCAACGCGGACACGATCGTGGCCAGCGACGACGCCTTCTTCGGCGTACCCGAGGTCGACCGCGGAGCCCTCGGCGCCGCCACCCATCTGAGCCGGCTGGTGCCACAGCACATGTTGCGTACGCTCTATTTCACCGCCCAGACCATCACCGCCCAGCGCCTCCATGAGCTCGGATCGGTCCACCAGGTCGTCCCCCGCGAGGAGCTCGACGAGGCCGCCCTCGAGGTCGCCCGACAGATCGCCGCCAAGGACCCGCAGGTCATCCGCGCGGCCAAGGCCGCGCTCAACGGCATCGACCCGGTCGACGTGAACGCCTCCTACCGCTTCGAGCAGGGCTTCACCTACGAGCTCAACCTCGCCGGCGTCGCCGACGAGCGCCGGGACGCCTTCGTGAAGGACGGAAAGTGATGCCGAGTCGGCTCATCCTGACCAAGATCCCCGCCGACTCGGCTCGTCCTGACCGATTTCTCCGTCGAGTCGGCTCGTCATGACGCGCCGACTCAACGCTGGATCTCGTCAGTTTGCGCCGACTCGGCAGGATCAGGAGACCCGATGAGCACCGAACAGACATTTCGTACGCCGCTGACCGACCTCACCGGGGTCGACCACCCGATCGTCCAGACCGGGATGGGCTGGGTCGCCGGCCCGCGCCTCGTCTCCGCCACCGCCAACGCGGGCGCCCTCGGCATCCTGGCCTCGGCCACGATGACCCTCGACGAGCTCGAGAAGGCGATCGTCGAGGTCAAGGGCCGCACCGAGAAGCCGTTCGGGGTCAACCTGCGCGCCGACGCCTCGGACGCCCCCGACCGCTGCCGGCTCCTCATCGACCACGGCGTCAAGGTCGCCAGCTTCGCGCTGGCACCCAAACCCGAGCTCATCGGCAAGCTCAAGGAGCGCGACATCGTCGTGATGCCCTCGATCGGCGCGGCCAAGCACGCCAAGAAGGTGGCGGGCTGGGGCGCCGACATGGTGATGATCCAGGGCGGCGAGGGCGGCGGCCACACCGGCGCGGTCCCCACCACTCTGCTCCTCCCGAGCGTCCTGGACGCCGTCGACATCCCCGTCGTCGCCGCGGGCGGCTTCTTCGACGGCCGCGGACTCGCCGCGGCCATGGCCTACGGCGCCGCGGGCATCGGCATGGGTACGCGCTTCCTGCTCACCGCCGACTCGGCCGTCCCGGAGGACGTCCGACGGCGCTACCTGTCCTTCGGTCTCGACGGCACCGTCGTGACCACCAAGGCCGATGGCATGCCGCATCGCCTGCTCCGCACCGAGTTCATCGACACGCTCGAGAAGGAGGGCCTCACCGCGAAGCTACTGCGCACCCTCAAGCGCACCCGCCAGTTCAAGGACATGTCCGGCCTCCCGTGGCGCACCCTGATCAAGGACGGCCGCGCGATGGTCCACGGCGGCGACCGCACCTGGGCCGAGGTCGTGCTCGCCGCCAACACCCCCATGCTTCTCCGCGCCGGCCTCGTCGAGGGCGACACGAATGCCGGGATGCTCTCCAGCGGCCAGGTCGTCGGCCTCCTCGACGACCTCCCCACCTGCGAGGAGCTGGTCGACCGCATCGTCGCCCAGGCCGCCGACCGCCTCAAACACCTGGACGCGACCCGCGCCTGAGGCTCAGGGTGGACCCATGGCCATCGAGGTTCGCCCGGCGACGGTGTTCGAGGACGTACGCACTCTTGTCGGTCCCAAACGCCCCGACGCCAGCGTCTGCTGGTGCCTGAGCTACCGCATCCCGTCGAAGCTCAACAACGAGCTGAGCGGGCCGGCGCGAGGAGAGTTCGTACGCGACCTGCTCGCCTCCGGGCCGCTGGGCGTGCTGGCGTACGAGGGAGATGAGCCGGTCGGTTGGGCCGCCGTCGCCCCGCGCGCGGACACCACCTTCGCGCGCAACCGGAAGATCCCGCACGTCGACGACCTCCCGGTCTGGTCCGTGTGGTGCATCCGGGTCCGGCCGGGCCACCGCGGCCAGGGCATCTCCCACGCCCTGATCGAGGGCGCGGTGACGTACGCACGCGACCGCGGCGCTCCCGCCGTCGAGGCCTACCCGCTCGACAACCACGGCGCCAAGGTCGACCTGACGATGGCGTACGCCGGGATCCGCAAGAACTTCGAGGCCGCGGGCTTCACCTGGGCCGCCGACACCACCTCGGTCCTCGCCGGCCACCCGCGCGTGCTGATGCGGCGCGACCTGAGATGAGGGCGCGGTTGACCTCGATCGGTAGAGTGTGAGTCGTGAAGAACGAGACGAGCCGCGTACGCATCGCGCTCGTCGCACTTTTCACGCTGATGCTCCCGGCGCTGATGAGCGTCGATCCCGAGCAGGCGCTGCTCACCATCGCCGTCTCGACCGCGCTCGCGGCCGTCGCCGTCGGAGCGCTCCACAACGTCAGCGCGTTCGCCCTGGTCAGGGCACGTTCGACGGTCCCTCCGGACGTCTCCGACGGGCCTCATCATCTCGCTGCCCGGGTCACCGACCCGGTGTGCTCCCCGCGCCGCCCGCGCGCTCCTGAGCAGGCCTGACACTCGCCGAACCCGGCGAGTCCGTCAGTCCTACCCACTCACCTCAGGAGCACACTCATGTCCGTTCTCGCCCCGTTGTCGCATGCGCTCGCGGCCGTCCTCGCCGGCGCCCACCACGTCCTCTCCTTCGTCGGCCCCAACGTCAGCTGGCTGCTGGCCATCGCCGCCGTCGTGGTGCTGGTC
>JALZDD010000966.1 GCA_030862715.1 Actinomycetota bacterium
TGTTCTCGACCTCGTGGTCGTCGGGTGCGACCACGAACGCGTGGGACTGGTGGGCGGCCATCAGGTCCGGGTCGGACTTGTAGAGGCCGTACTGCAGGCGGTAGCGCGCCAGGTCGAGCGTCTCCCCACCCACCGCGGGGGAGACCGGGGTGTTGCGCCAGTTGTTCTCGGGAGTGACGCCGGACTCGTACAGGTAGTCGCCCAGGTGGAAGACGACGTCGACGTCCTCGTCGGCCAGGTGCCGGTAGGCGGTGTAGAAGCCGTGGCTGTAGAGCGCGCAGGAGGCGAAGGCGAAGCTCATCTGCGAGAGCGAGGAGCCGTACGCGGCTGCGGTCCGGGTGTGGCCGGTCTGGCTGACCTCGCCGGCGGCCAGGAAGCGGTACCAGTAGTCGCGGCCGGGACGCAGCCCCCAGACCTCGGGGTGGACCGAGTGGCCGAAGTTCGGGGTCGCGGTGACGGTGCCGGACTTCACGACCTTGCGGAAGAGGGGATCCTCCGCGACCTGCCAACGGACCTTGACCGGCTCCTGCGGCATGCCGCCGAGACCATCGGGGGCCAGCGGTTCGGGGGCGAGGCGGGTCCAGAGGACGACGGAGTTGGGGAGCGGGTCGCCGGAGGCGACGCCCATGGTGAACGGATAGCCGGAGAGCGAGGTGGCGCCCTTGACGGACACCGCGTCGGCGGGGATCGAGCCGGTGCCGAGCAGCATGGCTGTCGTTGCGGCGAAGCCGGTCGTGGCGGTTCTGGAAAGGAGGGAGCGTCGGCTCAGCGAGTCGGGCAGGAGCATCGGGGGGCCTCCGAGAAAGGTGGAAGTGCTTGCCTCCACTCACTTCATCGGGGGCGCGTGAACTGCGCCCGACCCACTGCCGACTCTGTCGGGTCGGGTCGCCGACGTAACACGGACCGGCCGATGGCCGGTCCGTGAACGGGTTCACACCAGTCGGTTTACTCCGACTTGCCGCCGCCGAACATGATCTCGTCCCAGCTCGGGACCGAGGCGCGCTTGCGGCGCGCGGACGACTTCTTGGCCGGCTTCGACTGAGCCTCTTCGGACTGCTCGGACTCGGCCGGAGCCTCGGCGGCCGCGGGCGCGACGACCGTCGGCTCGAGCTCGGGTTCGGCGGGGACCGGCGCCTGCTTGCCGGTCGGTGTCTCGTCGCCCAGGAACGCCTCGAGCGGGGTGTCGACATCGACCTGGGCCGTCTTGGCCGGCTTGGGCTCCTTGGCCGGCTTGGGAGCCGGGGGAGGGGTGACCGGAGCCGGTGCAGCCGGCGCCGGGGCGGGCGCTGCCGGAGCCTGCGCTGCCGGAGCCTGCGCTGCCGGGGCCTGGGTGGGCGGGGTCGAGCTCTGGGCGCGGCGACGCCGGGCGGCGAGCATGTCGTCGGTGATCGGCTCCGGCTCGGGCGCTGCGGCCTCGAGCTTCTCGCCGGTCAGCCAGCGGGCGTCGTCGTTGTCGAGCTCGACGAAGTTGCCGGGGGCGTCGTAGGTCAGCTCGGCGATGCCGGAGCGCTCAGGTGTCTCGTACTCACCCGTGAGCTTCCAGCGCCCGTCAGGGCGCCGGTAGGAGTCCCAGTTGACCGACTCGGGATCGATGTACATCGTCTGGAAGTGGGCGCTGACCGCCTCGCCCAGGGTGCGGGCGGTGCTGGCGGCCTCACCGGGCCGACGGCGCACGGAAGCCTGCTGGGCGCGCTGTGCCATGTGCTCGCGCTCGGCGAGGACGGGACCGGCGAAGGCCAAGATCTTCTCGACCGTGGTGCCGGCGACAGCGGCGACCTCCTCGGCACTCTCGCCCGAACGAATACGGGTCTGAATGTCACGGGGCCGCAGGCTGCTGCTCGGGGTCTTGTTCACGGTTTGCTCCGATCGGCGGGTCGACACAGCCTCGAGTGCTGCACGGAGACGGTCGTCGATGTCGGCGGTGTATTCACGGTCCTCGTCATCGACGAGAAGCATGCGTAAACCATCGTCACTGACCGAGATGAGCCGCAGAAGGACGGGACCAGCCTCATCCGGTGCCTGCTCTTCGAGCTGGCCCGGAGTCAGGGGCAATCCTTCGGCTGACATCCTCTTCTCAATTCTAGATACGGTTGTGACGACCCTACGCCACAGACCTGCATCGTATTGGGTGGCCGTGCGGCGTGGCCGTGGCATTTGGGGTTTTTGGGACCAACGAGGCGACCATTTGGCAGTGGAACAGACGCTGACGCTCCTCGTGCTCGACCTGGTCGGGTGCTTCGTCTTCGCGCTCTCCGGCGGCCTGATGGCGGTACGCAAGGAGCTCGACATCTTCGGCGTGATCGTCCTCGCCTGCGTCACCGGCCTCGGCGGCGGCATCCTGCGCGACATGGCCATCGGCGCGACGCCGGTCGCCGCGCTCTCCGACTGGCGCTATCTCGTGGTGCCGATGACGGCCGGTCTGATGACCTTCTACTTCCATCCGGCGCTGGGTCGGCTCGGGCCACTGATCAACGTCTTCGACGCCCTGGGCCTGGGGCTGTTCGTCATAGCCGGCGCCGTCAAGGCGCTCGACTTCGGGCTCTCCCCGCTGGCGGCCGCGATCATGGGACTGGCCACCGGCGTCGGCGGCGGGGTGCTCCGCGACGTGCTCGCCGGCCAGGTACCGATCATCCTGCGCCGCAGCGTCTTCTACGCGATTCCCGCCTTCGCCGGCGCGGCGATCGTGGCCTTCGGCCTGTTCATGGCGCTGCCGCAGTCGGTGGTGATGGCCGCCGCCTTCGTCGTCTGCGCCGGCTGGCGGCTGCTGGCGATGTGGCGCCACTGGGAGGCTCCGCTGCCGCGAGGCTCCGCGTCGGTCTGAACCTCAGTGGTTCGAGCAGCAGGGGATCTGGTGGCGCACCTCGAACGGCACCAGACCGGCGGCGGAGCGCTGGACCAGGAGTACGCAGCGCCCCTCGCGCCACACCGGCCGCGCGAACCCGGTGAGATCGAGGGTGTCGCCCGGCTCGAGGTCGATGCCGGCCAGACCTTCGACTGCGTCGACGACGCTGTCCGCCTCGACCGCGGTCACCGTGGTCACGGTCTCGATCCGGGTGCGCCCCGGGTAGCGGGCCAGCCGTCCGGCTCTGCGCGCGGCGGCCTCGTCGATCGCGGGGGATTCGGGGGTGACGTACGCCTGGGGGAGCTGGTCGGAGAGGAGCGCGGTCAGCTCCTCGACCGCGGGGCCGTCGGGCCAGTCCAGGACGGCGACGAAGCGGGCGGTCGGCTCGCGCACGACATGGGTGCTGATGACGTACGCATCCTCGGGCTGCCCCGCGCCGAGCACCTCGTCCAGGCG
>JALZDD010000977.1 GCA_030862715.1 Actinomycetota bacterium
TGGTGAGGATGGTGAGGCAGCCGTTCATCGCCCGGCCCAGGCGGAACAGGGCGCTCTCGGAGAGCTCGTCGAGCAGGTCGGAGCCGCTGCGGCGCATCAGCGTCTGGGCGCAGTCGACGAAGGCGGGATGCTCGATCCCGTAGTCGACGAAGGTGCCGACGACGTCGCGGACCACGTCGGTGGGTGCGCTGTCGCCCTCGGTCGCGGCCAGCATCCGCTCGCGGAGCTCGTCGAGATAGCCGACCAGGGTCAGCGCGAAGATCTCGTCCTTGCCGGTGAAGTGCCGGTAGACGATCGCGCGGTTGATACCGACCGCCTTCGCGATGTCCTCGATCTGGGCGTCGCTCACCCCGCGCTCGTCGAAGAGCCTGCGGGTGGCGGCGACGATGTCTGCCTCGCGGGCACGGCGCCGGGCGGCGGCGGCCGAGCGGCGGCCGTCAGACCCGGGGCCGGGGGCCGAAGCCGAGCCCGAGTCGGAGTGGGAGGTGCTTGGTCGGCTGCTCACAAGCACACTGTACGCGGTGTGCAACTCGGAGTTGCACTGCGAGTGTCCGTCCTCACATCGGCCTAGTGGAGCAGTGCGCGCCGGGCGCCCGCGACGTCGTTGGTGGTCACGTAGTCGACCCCCGCGACGGCGGCGCGGAGCACGGACGCCGTGCCGACCGCCGGCCAGGTGCCGACCTCGGCTCCCTGGCCGCGGTAGCGGTCCACGAGGGCGGCGTCGAGCAGCCGGGTGTGGATGTGCACCTGCGTGAAGTCCTGCTCGTGGAGGTCCGCGGGATCCGGCTCGTCCTTGACGGCGACCGTCTCCATGCCGGTCCGCTCGGCGCCGGGGAAGTCGAAGTGGCTCGCCTCGAAGCTCATGAAGATCGCCTTGTCGCCGTGGCCGTTCCTGGAGACCCAGTCCGGGCGTAGCGAGACCACCTTGCGGTAGAGCGCGCGCATCTCGGCGGCACTCTCGCCCTTGAGCTCGACCACGAGCCGTACCCGGTGCCCGTGGAGGCGCTCAGCCGCGTCGATGGCGTCGAAGGTCTCCTCGATGGTCGGCACCCGGACGCCCTGGAACTGCGGCCCCATCCACGAGCCGGCATCGAGCGACTGCACCTCGGCGAGGGTGAACTCCCGCGGGCTCGCGGCCCGGCGCTCGGGGAAGCGGGCCTCGACGTCGGTCGTACGCCTGAAGTCGCCGTCGTGCACCAGCACCCACTCGCAGTCGGCCGTGGGCTGGAAGTCCATCTCGATGAAGTCGGCCCGCTCCCGCACCGCACTGCGGAACGCGTCCAAGGTGTTCTCCGGATAGTCGCCCGAGTCGCCGCGCCAGGCCATCACCCCGACCCGCCTCTTCTCGAGGGCGTAGACGGCCGCCGAGGACCCCACGAACGCCGGCGCGCCCTGGTGTGCCCGGGCGATCGTCCGGAACCGCGTCTTCGCCACCTCCAGGGTCCGGAAGACGTACGTCGCGTGCCCGGTCGCGTCGGTGGTCAGGTTGGTGACGTTCGTCCATCCGTTTCCGCTGTCGCGCCGGAGGGTGAGCACCCGCCCAGGGCGGGCCGGAGCGGCGAAGAGAGTGAGCCGCACCGCGCTGCCGGCACGCACCGACCTCGCCATGCTCGTCGTGACGGCCTGCGGCTGCCCGAAGAGCGTACGTGGCGTCGTGACCCGCATCGGCCAGTCCTTCCCCTGGTGCTCGACGCCGGGAGCGAGGACCCGCCAGCGCGTCCGCCAGGACGACTGGGTCACGCCGAAGGAGTAGTGCCCGGACGTCGCGGCGGTCTGCTTCTGAACGGATAGCCAGTCGCCGTCGTGGTAACGCTCAAGCCGAACCACTCGGCTCACGCTGGGACCGAGCGAGCCGCTCAGCGTGAACGACTCACCCAGGATGGGCCGGGAGACGCTGGCGGTCGGCGCTGCGATCGCGAGGTCGGCCGAGGCACCGCCGGTGGAGGCGGGGGCGGGGTTGACGGCGGCGGGCCCCAGGATCATCGTCAGCGTCGCGACGATCGCGAGCAGGCGGGCGTAGGCGTGTGGGGGCACGCGGAGCGAGGTTAAAGGATCGGTCGGGGCCATCCGTACCCGGTATCCCGATCAGGTCACTGAAGATACATTTTGACGGTATCGATCGTGTCCGCCTCCGCCGGCGTCTTGTCGTCGCGGTAGCGCACGACCCGCGCGAACCGCAGCGCGACGCCGCCCGGGTAGCGCGTCGAGCGCTGCACCCCGTCGAAGGCGATCTCGACCACCTGCTCGGGGCGGACCTGCACCTGCCAGTCGTCGGTGCCCCCGACGGCGAGCTCGGTGAAGCGCTCGGTCTGCCAGGCCAGCATCTGGTCAGTCATGCCTTTGAACGTCTTGCCGATCATCACGAACTCGCCGTCGGCGCCCCGGGCGCCGAGGTGGATGTTGGAGAGCCAGCCCTTGCGGCGTCCCGAACCCCACTCGATGCCGATGACGACCAGATCGAGGGTGTGGACGGGCTTGACCTTGATCCAGCCCGAGCCACGCCGCCCCGCCTCCCAGGGGAGGCCGACGCCCTTGATGACGACGCCCTCGTGGCCGGCGGAGAGCGCGTCGGTGGCGAACCGCTCCGCCTCCTCGGTGTCCACGGTGACCAGCCGCGGTGCGCGATGCCGCTCGGGGACGATCCGGTCGAGCTCGGTGAGGCGCTGGTCGAGCGCGAGGTCGATGAGGTCGCGGCCGTCGACGTGGAGGATGTCGAAGAAGTACGGCGCGACGACCGTGTCGGCGGCCGACCGGGTCGCGGTGCGCGAGGCGGTCTCCTGGAACGGCCGGGGCCGCCCGTCGGGGCCGAGCGTCATGGCCTCGCCGTCCAGCACCAGCGTGTCGGCCGGGAAGGAGGCGACGATCTCCGCCACCTCGGGCAGCCGCGCGGTGATGTCCTCCAGGGTGCGGGTCGCGATGCGTACCTCCGAGCCCGACTTGTGGGCCTGGATCCTGATGCCGTCGAGCTTGGTGTCGACCACGACCGCCTCGCCGAGCTTGGCCATGGCCTCCTCGACAGAGCCCGCCGACGAGGCGAGCATCGGCAGCGCGGGCCGCCCCACGACCAGGCCGACCTCGGCCAGTGCCTCCTCACCGTCGAACGCGAGCCCTGCGACCACCACGGTCGAGCCGGCCAGCATCGCGGCGCGGCGTACGGCGGGCAACGGCACCCCGGCGGCCACCGCCAGCGCCTCCTGCACCAGCGAGTCGAGCGCCCCTTGACGAACCTCGCCGGTGACCACGCCCCGCAGCCACACCTGCTCCGCCGTGGTCGCCGCGCCGAAGAGCGCCTCCGCCTCGGCTGCCCGGGCGACCTGCGAGCCCGAGCCCGCGAGCAGCGACATCCGCTCGAACGCCTCGTGCACATCGCTCACCGTGAGCGACGCCTCGGCCGCCGGGGAGGGGAGTGCGGTGAGCGAGCGCCACCCGAGCCCCGTACGCCGCTGCAGCAGCGTGCCCGCGAGATAGGCGGTCACCACCGGCAGCTCGCTGCGCGTGGCCGCGCCGAGGCATTCGGCCAACGCGGCGACCTTCGCCTTCCGCGACCGGGTCGCGGCGACGGCGTTCGAGGTGGAGACGATGTCGGCGAGCAGCATGTCTCCAGTGAACATCAAGCCACCGACACTTCACAGGAACGTCAGGCGGCCGCCGCTTGGTCCGGATCGCGCCCGAGGAGGCGCAGCGCGTCGCCCCAAGGGTCCTGGCCGCCCTCGGTGAGTGGTGCGGCGAACACCGGTGTCCCGCCGGGGCTCGCGGCGATCTGCCGGGCCATGTCGAGGACGAAGCTGACGGTGACCTCGGCCGGCCGGTAGGCCTGCCCGAGCGCCGTCGCGACGTCCCAGGCGTGCACAGCGGCGTCGAGCAGCTGCATGCCCAGCGCGACCGCGACGGTCGGGCGGAAGCCGAACTCGGCGAGGTGGACGGTCGCCTCCGGGTCGGCGGCATCGAACGCGTCCCGAACCCGGGCGGCCGACTCCTCCCACCTCCGGGTGACGTCGTCGGCGGCGACCGGCACGGACTCGTACGCAGCGACCGGCGCGTCGCCGGCGGCGACCGCAGCGGCGAAGCCGAGGTTCTGCCCGACCATGTGGCCGAACAGGTCGGCCAGGTCCCAGCCGGCACATGGCGTGGGAACGGTCAGGTCGCCGGCCTCGGAGGCAAGCACGGCGGTGTCATCGAGGGTGCGGCCGTAGGCGGCGAGCATCTCTTCAAAAGTAAGCACAAGTAGATCGTAAGCATACGTAGACGATATGTCGAACGGTTACGATTCTGTGGTGGATCGACCCGAGCTCGGCTTCCTGCTGTCCCGTCTGATGCGCGAGGTGATGGCCCGCGAGAAGCCGATCCTCGACAACGCCGGGCTGGAGATGTGGGACTACGCGGTGCTGAGCGCGCTGGCCGAGTCGGACGCGCCCACGCAGGCGCAGCTCGCCGCCACGACGGGCCGCGACAAGACCCGCCTGATCGGCAACCTGGACCGCCTCGAGGCTGCGGGCATGGTCGAGCGCGAGCCCGACCCGGCCGACCGCCGCAACCGGATCGTGTCCCTGACCCCTGCCGGCTCTCGGGTCCTCCGCAGCTGCCGCGACGCCATCGGGGCGATGGAGGCCGAGCTGCTGGCCGATCTCGACCCGGCCGACCGGGCCGCGTTCGAGCGCGCCCTGACCACTCTCGCCGACACCGAGCGCTGAGCAGCGCCCGCCTGTCCTCGCCCCATGTCGCTTGCCGCCGCCCGCTCCTGGATCGAGTCCGAGCTGCCCGCCCTGATGGCACGTCGTCGCGTGCCGGCGACGGCTGTCGGAGTGCTTCAGGACGGCCAGGTCATCGACCACGCCGGCGGCATCCTCAACCTCGACACCGGTGTGGAGGCGACCACCGACTCGCTGTTCCAGGTCGGCTCGATCACCAAGCTGTGGACCACCGACCTGGTGATGCAGCTCGTCGACGAGGGCAGGGTCGGCCTCGATGACGAGATCAGGCGCCACCTGCCGGGATTCGCCGTCGCCGACGAGGAGGCGGCCGCGACCATCACGGTCCGTCAGCTGCTCTCCCACACGGCCGGCTTCGAGGGCGACATCTTCACCGACCACGGGCCGGGCGACGACGCGGTCGAGCGGTTCGTCGCCTCGATGGGCGACCTGCCGCAGATCTTCCCGCCGGGGGAGCGGTTCTCCTACTCCAACGCCGGCTTCGCCGTGCTCGGGCGCCTGGTGGAGGTGCTGCGCGACACCACCTGGGACCGAGCCCTCCAAGAGCGCCTCGCCGCGCCGATGGGCCTCACCCACATCGCCACCACGGCCTACGACGCGATCAGGTTCCGCGCCGCGATGGGCCACATCGACCCCGCTCCCGACCATGTCCTGCGTCCGGGCCCGGCGTGGGGGATGGCGCGGGCCAGCGGCCCGGTCGGCGCGATGCTGTCGATGCGCGTACGCGATCTGCTCGGCTTCGCCGCCATGCATCTCGCCGACGGGAAAGCCTCCGACGGCATCCGCGTCGTCTCGGCGGCCTCCTGTGCCGAGGTGCTGACCAGGCAGGTCGACCATCCCGCATCGACCCGGTCCGACGCACGCGGCCTGGGCTGGTCCCTCGACGACGTCGGCCAGGGGATCGTCGGCCACGACGGCCAGACGATCGGGCAGTCGGCGTTCTTCCGGATGGTGCCCGAGCACGGCCTGGCGGTCGCGCTGCTCACCAACGGCGGCGACACCTACGGGCTCTACCACGACGTCGTCGGCCACCTCCTCGCCGACCTCGCCGGCGTCCGGATCGCGCCCGACCCGGTGCCACCGCCCCAGCCACCGTCCGGCTTCGACGCCGACCGACTCGTCGGCACCTACCACGCCCGGATCGTCGACTGGACGCTGCGCCAGAACCCCGACGGCCGGCTGTGGGTCGAGGAGACCCCCGGTCCCGAGGCGGCCGCCATCGGCGACGAGCCGCAGAGCTACGAGGTTCTCCCGTACGCCATCGACCAGGTCGTCACCGCCGACGCCCTCCACGGCGCGCACCACGTCTTCGGCTTCACCGGCCGCGACTCGTCCGGCCGGGCGACCCATCTGACGACCAGCCGGGTCTTCCCGCGGGCTAACCTCGAGGCATGAGTGCGCAGCGGACGGTCCGCCCGGGCTACGCCGTCGGTCTCGCCTCGATGCTGCGGCCGCTTCGACGCGGGCTGGGCGACCCGACGTACAAGGTCCTCGGCGATGACCACTGGCGAGCCATCCGAACGCCACAGGGTCCCGCCACGCTCAGGCTGCGCCAGCGCGACGCCGAGGTCGAGTCCGAGGCATGGGGCGAGGGCGCGGAGTGGGCGCTGGAGCACGTACCGGGGCTGCTGGGAGCGGGCGACCGCCCCGAGGAGTTCCACACCGACGATCCGCTGCTCGCGGGTCTGCTGGAGCGCTTCGAGGTGCCGCGCTTCGGGCGTACGGGACTGGTGATGGAGGCGCTGGTGCCCTCGATCATCGAGCAGAAGGTGACCAACAACGAGGCGTTCCGCGGCTTCGGCAACCTGGTCAGGCGCTTCGGTGAGGTCGCTCCCGGCCCGGGCGCCGATCACGGGCTGCGCCTGCAGCCGACACCCGAGACGCTCCGTACGGTCCCCAGCTGGGACTGGCTGCGCCTGCCGGTCGACCCGGCCCGCTCCAAGGCCGTCCTCCAGGCCGCCCGGGTCGCGACGGCGGTCGAGCGGACCGCCGGCCTTCCGGGTGAGGAGGTCGAGCGGCGGCTCACCACCATCCCGGGCATCGGGGAGTGGACCGTCGCCGAGGTGCGGCAGCGGGCGCTCGGTGACCCCGACGCCGTCAGCTTCGGTGACTACCATCTCGCCAAGGATGTCGGCTGGGCGCTGACCAACCAGGCCTGGGACGACGACCGGCTTCGCGACTACCTGGAGCGGTTCCGGCCGCATCGTGCTCGCGTGGTGGCGTTGATCTATCGGGGTGCCGGGAAGCGGCCGCGACGCGGTCCGAAGATGTCGCCGCGGACGCATCTGCCTTCTTGAGTGCCGACTCGGCGGGCCTTCAGAGCAGGGGGCGTAGGGGAGTGAGGACGAGCTCGGTGAACTTGCGGTGGATCTCGCGGGCGGCCCACTCGTCGGCGGTCAGTTCGATCGCGTTGGACTCGTCGCGGGAGAAGATCTCCTCCATCTGCTTGGCGACGTCGCGGTCGAAGATCTCCAGGTTGATCTCGTAGTTGCCGGTCAGCGAGAGCCGATCGATGTTGGCGGTGCCGACGGTGGACCAGAAGCCGTCGACGGTGGCGGTCTTGGCGTGGATCATCGCGTCCTTGAACCGCAGGATCCGCACTCCCGAACCGAGCAGCTGGGAGAAGTAGCCGCGCGAGATCCAGTCGACGACGATGTGGTTCGACTTCAACGGCAGCAGGATGCGTACGTCGACCCCGCGACGTGCCGCGGCCTTGAGCGCGTCCACGAAGTCCTCGTCGGGGACGAAGTAGGCGGTGGTCAGATAGATGTTGCGGGAGGCCCGGTTGATCGCCTCCAGGTACATCGACCGGATCGGGAACATCCACAGCCGGGGTACGTTGCGGTGGAACCGGAGATCGGGTTCCCATGAGGGCGCGGTCTCGATGAGCAGCGGACCCTCGGCGCCGGTGCTGTGGGTCAGCGGGTGCGGCCGCCGGCGGTTGAGGTTCCAGAAGTCGGCGAACGCGCGGCGCAGGTCCCACACGCCGGGGCCGGTGATGCGCACGTGGGTGTCGCGCCATTCGGTGGCGTACGCGGTCCCGATGTTGTAGCCGCCGACGAACCCGACCGTGTCGTCGACGACCAGGATCTTGCGGTGGTCGCGGCCGTAGCGGGAGAGGTCGAAGAAGCGCCAGCCTGCCGCGTAGGTGGGATAGCGCAGGACGTGCATGCCCTCGGGGAAGCGTTTGAAGCGGGAGGGCACCACGAGGTTGGCGAGCTCGTCGAAGATGCAGTAGACGTCGACCCCACGTTCGGTCGCCGAGGCGAGCGCCTGCTTGAACCGCTGGCCGACCTCGTCGCCCTTCCAGATGTACGTCTCGAGGAAGATCTGCTTCTTCGCCCCCTCGATGGCGGCGATCATGTCCTCGTAGAGGTCGTTGCCGAACGTGTAGGTGGTGACCGTGCCGTCACCGACGCTGTTGGTCAGCGGTGGCGTCACCGGGAACGGCTTGCCCCTTCGGCCGCGCTTCCCGCGGCTGCGGTAGCCGTCGACGAGGCTCATCACGACGGCGAGCGCCACCGGCACGCCGAACACGGCGAGGAGCAGGCGGCGTAGGAACCTCATGACGCCCCCCGGCGACAGTCTCATCACAGCTCCCAATCTAACCGTCTCGATGCGGCGAGACACACCGGTGCGGACTTCTGGCGCGTGCCGGCGTCCCTGACGCGTGCGATCAGGGTCGGACCAGCATGCGAGAACGGGACTTCTCGGGCCGTGGCGCAGGAGTGGAGGATCCTGTGATCCGCGTCACCTACCGACGGGTAAGTCGTTGGACCGGAATACCTCCCACCCTGTTCCCGGGCATGTCGCGGCGGGTCGTTGCCCTCAGAACTGAAACGTGTTCTACTACAGGCTTGAAACGTGAGCCGAGTCACAAGACCACCCGAAAGGTGCAGGATGGCAGTGCAGTTCGCCTCGCTGGTCCGAGGCGTCGGCGGGATGGGCCTGATGACCGGAGAGGTCGTCAAGGGCACCTTCACGACCAAGTTCCAGATGCGGGAGTTCCTCGAGCAGGCCTGGTTCATCACCAGCGTCACGCTGCTGCCCGCCGTGCTGGTCTCGATCCCGTTCGGGGCGGTCATCTCGCTACAGGTCGGCAACCTCGCCGGCCAGCTCGGGGCACAGTCGTTCGCGGGAGCGACGGCGGTGCTCGCGGTGGTCAGGGAGGCGGCGCCGATGGCGGCCGCGCTGATCATCGCGGGGGCTGCCGGGTCGGCGATCTGCTCCGACATGGGATCGCGCAAGATCCGTGAGGAGATCGATGCGATGGAGGTGCTGGGCATCGACCCGGTGATCCGGCTGGTGATCCCGCGGGTGCTCGCGTGCCTGTTCGTCTCGGTGATGATCAACGGGATCGTGATCGCGACGGGGATCGGTGGCGGCTACTTCTTCACCGTGATCGTGCAGGGCGGCTCGGCCGGAGCGTTCCTGTCGAGCTTCACCGCGCTGGCGAGCCTTCCCGACCTCTACATCTCGATGGTCAAGTCGGCCCTGTTCGGGTTCCTGGCGGCGATCATCGGCGCCTACAACGGCCTCAACGCTCAAGGTGGTCCCAGTGGCGTCGGCCGAGCGGTCAACGAGGCCGTGATCATCGCGTTCATGATGCTGTTCGTCCTCAACTCCATCATGACCGCGGTCTACTTCCAGATCGTTCCTCAGGACGGGTTGTGATCCCGCGGTGACCAACACGCTCGCCCAGGTGGGCAACCAGATCGTCAAGGAGCAGCGCCAGGCCGTCGAGGGCTATGGCGACCAGCTGCTCTTCTACGTCAAGGCCCTGGCCTGGGCGCCTCGCACCATCCGCCGCTACAAGCGCGAGGTGCTCAACATCCTGGCCGAGGTCGCCTTCGGCGCCGGCGGCCTGACGATGATCGCCGGCACTGTCGGCGTGATCGCCTTCATGGCCTTCTTCGCCGGCTCCGAGGTCGGCATCCAGGGCTACGCCAGCCTGAGCCAGATCGGTGTCGCGAAGTTCTCCGCGTTCATCTCGGCCTTCTTCAACACCCGCGAGGTCGCCCCGCTGATCTCCGCGATCGCGCTGGCCGCGACCGTCGGCTGCGGCTACACGGCAAGGCTCGGCGCGATGCGGATCTCGGAGGAGATCGACGCGCTCGAGGCGATGGGCGTACCGAGCCTTCCCTACCTGGTCACCACCCGGATGATCGCCGGGTTCCTGGCCGTCATCCCGCTCTACATCGTCGCCCTGTGCGCCTCCTACCTCAGCCCGCGGCTGATCACGACGCTGATGTACGGGCAGTCGGGCGGGACGTACGACCACTACTTCCTGGCGTTCCTGCCGCCGATCGACATCCTCTACAGCTTCCTCAAGCTGATCATCCTCGCGGTCGCGATCATCCTGATCCACTGCTACTACGGCTACACCGCCTCCGGCGGCCCGGCCGGGGTCGGCATCGCGGTCGGCAAGGCGATCCGTACGTCCATCGTCACCGTCGTGGTCGCGGACTTCTTCCTGAGCTTCGCGATCTGGGGCTCGACGACCACGGTCCGGATCACGGGATGAGGTGGGCAGCCAGATGTTGATGGGCATCCAGCGCGACACCCGCGGCGAGCACACCAAGCTCTTCGTCTCCGGGATCGCCTTCACGGTGACCCTCGCCCTGCTGGTCACGCTCTGCATCGCGATCTACCAGAAGGCGTTCGTGCAGTTCACCACGGTGAGCGTCGAGGCCGACCGGGCCGGCCTGCAGCTGCCGCGCTACGGCGACGTACGCATGCACGGCGTCATCGTCGGCCAGATCCGCGAGATCGACCAGGACGGCAAGAAGGCCGTCATCGAGCTCGGTCTGGAGCCGGAGCAGGCCGCGCAGATCCCCGCCAACGTCAGCGTCGCGATCAAGCCGACGACGCTGTTCGGGCAGAAGTACGTCGAGTTCATCGACCCCGAGGGGGAGCGTACCGGCGCGCTCAGCGACGGCACCGTGATCCCCGCCGACCGGGTCCGCACCAGCGTCGAGCTCGACGTGATCCTGGCCCGGCTCTTCCCGCTGCTGAAGTCGATCCGTCCCCAGGACCTCAACAGCACCCTGCACGCCCTCGCCACCGCGCTCTCCGGCAACGGGGAGAAGCTCGGCGAGACCCTGGTCCAGCTCAACGACTACCTCGAAGAGATGAACGTCCACCTCCCCACACTCGAACGCGATCTCGAGGACATGGCCGATGTCGCCGAGACCTACTCCATGGCCGCGCCCGACCTGGTCAAGGTCCTCGAGAACACCACGACCACCGCCAACACCGTCACCGAGCAGCGAGCCCGCCTCGGCGGCCTGCTCACCTCCGTGACCGGGGTCGCCGACACCTCCAAGAACCTGCTCGCCGAGAACGAGAAGATGATCCGGTACGAGACCGAGCTGGCGGTCCCGCTGCTCAAGCTCCTCTCCGACTACTCGCCGGAGTACACCTGCCTGCTCAGGGGCCTCGACGACTACACCGAGCTGCTGGCGACCGTCTTCCAGCAGAACCGGGTGCGCCAGACCATGGTCCTCGACGGCACCCAGAAGCCGGCGTACGGCCGTGACGATCGCCCCGAGTGGGGCGAGATCGGCCACGGCCCCTGGTGTGACGGCCTGCCGAACCCGAAGGTGCCTGCTGGGCCGAAGGAGCTGGAGAACGGCACCGAGGACGTTCCGTGGGCGCCCGGGAACGGGGGTCTGCAGTGAACAAGCGCGATCTGAAGACCACGGTGGCCGGGACCAAGCTGGTCATCTTCACCGTCCTCTCGATCCTCGTCACCGGCACGCTGGCCTCCATCATGGGCAACGTGGGCTTCGGCGACCGGGTGCCCTACCGTGCGGAGTTCACCACCGCCTCGGGCCTGAGCGAGGGAGACGACGTACGCGTCGCCGGCATCACCGTGGGCGAGGTGCTCGCCGTCGAGATCGAGGACGGCGACCACGCGATGGTCACCTTCCGGGTCGACAAGACGGTCCCGCTGACGACCGCCAGCGGCGCCCAGGTGCGCTACCTGAACCTGGTCGGTGACCGCTACCTGGCGCTGACCCAGGACGCCGGTGCGCAGGAGGCCGGAGCGGACGCGGCCCCGCTGCGACAGGGACAGGCGATCGCGATGTCCAACACCACGCCCGCGCTCGACCTGACCGAGCTCTTCAACGGCTTCCAGCCGCTCTTCCAGGCACTGCAGCCCAAGGACGTCAACAAGCTCTCGCTCAACCTCATCCGGGTGCTGCAGGGCGAAGGCGGCACGGTCGCGAGCCTGCTGTCCGAGACGGCCGAGCTGACCAGCGCCCTGGCCGAGCGCGACCAGCTCATCGGCGACGTGATCACCAACCTGTCCAAGACGCTCAACACCGTCAACGAGCACCACACCGAGCTGTCCGAGCTCATCCAGCAGCTCAGCGGCTGGATGAAGGACCTGGCGCGCGACAAGGAGGCGATCGGCGACTCGATCTCCTCGATCGGCGACCTCACCGACGAGCTGGCCGGGCTGCTCACCGACGTACGCCCGTTCCTCAAGGAGGACATCAAGCAGCTCAAGCGCGTGGTCGACATCCTCAACAAGCCGGGCAACCAGAAGCTGCTCGACAAGACGCTCGAGCGGCTCCCGGAGACCCTCGAGTCGCAGGCGCGGATCGGCAGCTACGGCTCCTGGTACAACTACTACCTCTGCGACCTCGACTTCTCGATCAAGCTGCCCTCGCTCGGTGAGCTGCTCGACAACTCGCCCGCCGTCAAGGCCATCCAGAAGCAGCTCGACAACGTCGCCTTCTACAGCCGTGCAGAGAGGTGCAAGCTCTAATGGCCCACCACTCCGACACCCAGCTCAAGCGCACCGGCGTGATCACGATCGTGGCGATCGCGCTGGCGCTGACCGCGGCGTTCAACCTGCGCAAGCTGCCCTGGTTCGCCGGCACCACCTACCAGGCCGAGTTCTCCGACACCAGCGGCCTGCACGTGGGCAACCGGGTGGAGATCGCCGGCATCCGGGTCGGCCGGGTCAGCGACATCGAGATCGAGGGCGCCAAGGTGGTCGTCTCGTTCTCGGTCGAGGGCACCGAGATCGGGCATCGCAGCGAGGCGTCGATCGGCGTGCTCAACCTGCTGGGGGAGAAGTACCTCGACATCACCCCGCAGGGCGGCCGGACGCTCGATGCCGGGTCGAAGATCCCGTTGGCCCGCACCAGTGCCGGCAGCGACATCGTCGGCACCTTCGGCGACCTCGCCGAGACGACGGAGGCGATCGACACCCAGCAGCTGGCCAAGGCGCTGACCACGATGTCGGGCACGCTCGACAAAGCGGGGCCCGAGGTGCAGGGCGCGTTCCAGGGCATCGCCGCGCTCTCCCAGACGATCGCCGCCCGCGGCGACGAGCTGGAGTCGCTGCTGGAGGACGCCGAGAAGGTCGTCCAGCTCGTCAACCAGCGCAAGCAGGACATCGTCAGCGTGATGGAGAACGGCGACCAGGTCTTCGCCGAGCTGATCCAGCGCCGCCAGGCCATCCACCAGCTGCTGGTCAACGCGACCGCCCTGGCCGAGCAGCTGCAGGCCCTGGTGAAGGAGAACCAGAAGCAGATCGGGCCCGCGCTGGACGCGCTCAACCAGGCGCTGAAGTTCCTCAACGCCCGCGACGAGGACCTGACCAAGACCATCCAGAACTACGGGCCGTACGCGTCGATCCTGATCAACATCATCGGCACCGGCCCCTGGTTCGACGCCTACCTCGCCAACCTGACCGGCATCGTGAGCGGCGAGTTCGTGCCGGGACGACGACCAGGGATCGTGCAATGACCAACATCATCGAACGACTGACCGAGGTGCCGCGCGGCAGGGGCCGGCGGCGTACGCGGGTGCCGGCCGTCGTGGCGGGCACCGAGAGGCCGTCGGGGCCCAGCCTGAGGTCGAAGTGGGCCGCGCTGCCGGTCGCGCTGGTGCTGATGTGCGGGCTGCTGCTCGTCTCCGAGGTCGCCGCGCCCGACACCAAGATGGTGACCGTCAGCTTCCCGCAGGCGGTGAGCGTCTACGAAGGCTCCGACGTCGTCATCATGGGCGTCAAGGTCGGCAAGGTCGCCTCCCTGGAGCCGAAGGGTGACCACGTGGACGTGGTGATCGAGTACGAGAGCGACTACAAGCTCCCCAAGGACGTGAAGGCGGCGATCGTCACCCCGACGCTGGTCGCCGACAGGTTCGTGCAGCTGACCCCTGCCTACACCAGCGGGCCGGCCATGGCTGACGGCGGTGAGATCCCGATCGAGCGCACAGCGGTCCCGGTCGAGCTCGACCGCATCTACGCCAGCCTCTCCGAGCTGACCACAGCGCTTGGACCCAACGGCGCCAACAAGAACGGCGCGCTGAGCGACGTCCTGCGCGAGGGTGCCGACGCCCTGGAGGGGAACGGCAAGATCGGCAACCAGGCGATCGCCGACATGTCCGAGGCCGCCCAAGTGCTCGGCGGCAACTCCGAGCAGCTCTTCAGCACCCTCTCCCAGCTCTCCGAGGTCACCCGGACGCTTGCCCGCAACGACGACACGACCGAGAAGTTCCTGACGGACCTCTCGACCGTCTCCACGCAGCTGGCCGGTGAGAGCGACGAGCTCGACCAGGCGCTCGCCGCGATCGCGCAGGCGGTCAAGGTGACCAAGTCCTTCGTGGAGAACAACCGCGACGCCCTGGTCGGCGACGTCAAGGAGCTCAACAAGACGCTCAACATCCTGGCCAAGGAGAAGGAGACCCTCGGCACCGTCATCGACCTGGCGCCGCTCGGGA
>JALZDD010001005.1 GCA_030862715.1 Actinomycetota bacterium
CCCTGGGCGGCGACGGCGACGGCCTCGAGCCAGGACGCAGGCCGGAGCTCGCCGTCCTCACGGACCATCGGCGAGGTGAGCCGGTCGCGGACGGCGTAGCGGAAGCCGAAGCGGTCCTTGTCGGTGATCCACTCCTCGTTGACCTCGGGGTCATTCCCGGCGAGACGGCGCATGACCTTGCCACGGCGGTGGTCGATGCGGATCGCGGCGCCGCAGGCGTCGTGCTCGGCGACGCTCGGGGTCGAGACCAGGTCGAACGGCCGTGCCCGGAACCGGTAGTCGTCCGAGGTCAGCGCGCCCACCGGGCAGATCTGGATGACGTTGCCGGAGAAGTAGGACGAGAACGGCTTGTCCTCGGCGATGCCGATCTGCTGCTGCGCGCCGCGCTGGATCAGCGCGATCCCCGGGTCGCCCGGGATCTCGGCGGCGAAGCGGGTGCAGCGCTGGCAGACGATGCACCGCTCGCGGTCGAGCAGCACGTTGGGCGAGAGGTTGATCGGCTTCGGGAAGGTGCGCTTGGTCCCCTCGAAGCGGGTCTCACCCTGGCCGTGGGACATCGCCTGGTTCTGCAGCGGGCACTCGCCGCCCTTGTCGCACACCGGGCAGTCCAACGGGTGGTTGACCAGGAGAAACTCCATGATCCCGTGCTGGGCCTTCACAGCCGTGGAGTTCTGCGTCTCCACGACCATGCCCTCGGCGACCGGGATCGTGCAGGATGCCTGCGGCTTCGGGAAGCCGCGGCCGTTGCCGGCGTCGGGGATGTCGACCAGGCACTGCCGGCAGGCGCCGACGGGCGCGAGCAGCGGGTGGTCGCAGAAGCGCGGGATCTCGATCCCGGCCTCCTCGGCCGCCCGGATCACCAGCGTGCCCTCGGGCACGGTCACGTCGCCCCCGTCGATCTTGAGCGTCACATCGGTCACTGAACTGCCTCCGCCCATGCGGTCGACTTCTGGGCGTCGAAGGGACAGCCACCCTGCTCGAGATGGGCCAGGTATTCGTCCCGGAAGTACTTGATCGAGCTCGTGATCGGGCTCGTCGCACCATCACCGAGCGCACAGAAGGAGCGGCCGAGGATGTTGTCGCACTGGTCGAGGAGCAGGTCGAGGTCCTCCGGCTTGCCGTCGCCCTTCTCCAGCCGCTCCAGCACCTGCACCAGCCACCAGGTGCCCTCGCGGCACGGGGTGCACTTGCCACACGACTCGTGCTTGTAGAACTCCGTCCACCGCAGCACAGCGCGCACCACGCAGACGGAGTCGTCGAAGATCTGCAGCGCGCGTGTGCCGAGCATCGAGCCGGCCGCCTGCACCCCTTCGAAGTCCAGCGTCACGTCCAGGTGCTCCTGGGTGAACAGCGGGGTCGAGGAGCCACCCGGGGTCCAGAACTTCAGCTCATGCCCTTCGCGTACGCCGCCGGCCAGCTCGATCAGCTTGCGCAGCGTGATGCCGAGCGGTGCCTCGTACTGCCCCGGCTTCTTGACGTGGCCGGAGAGCGAGAAGATGCCGACGCCGGCCGACTTCTCGGTGCCCATGCCGGCGAACCAGTCGGCGCCGTTCTTCACGATCGCGGGCACCGAGGCGATCGACTCGGCGTTGTTGATCACGGTCGGGCTGGCGTAGAGACCGGCGACGGCTGGGAACGGCGGCCGCAGCCGCGGCTGACCCCGGCGCCCCTCGAGCGAGTCGAGCAGCGCGGTCTCCTCACCACAGATGTAGGCCCCGGCACCGGCGTGCACGACCAGCTCGAGGTCGTAGCCGGAGCCGTGGATGTTCGTGCCGAGGTGGCCGGCCGCGTAGGCCTCACGGACGGCGGCCTGCAGCCGCCGGATCACGTGCAGCACCTCGCCGCGTACGTAGATGAAGGCACGCTCCGCGCGGATGGCGTAGGAGGAGATGATCACGCCCTCGACGAGAGTGTGAGGCGAGGCCATCATGAGCGGGATGTCCTTGCAGGTGCCCGGCTCGGACTCGTCGGCATTGACCACCAGATAGCGCGGCTTGGGGTTCTCGGGGTCGGGTGGCGGAAGGAAGCCCCACTTCACCCCGGTCGGGAACCCGGCGCCACCGCGGCCGCGGAGCCCGGAGTCCTTGACCATCGTCTGTACGTCC
Organism: Actinomycetota bacterium; assembly: GCA_030862715.1. Next base: position 2,106 of record JALZDD010001005.1, read on the forward strand.
TCGGGAGCCATCCCGAGAGCGACGTCGAGCGCGTCGTAACCGCCCTGCTGGGCGTAGGCGGGCAGCGTCCAGGCCCGCTCGTCGCCCCAGTTGGCGGTCAGCACCGGGGTCAGGGTGTCAGTCATCGGACGCCTCCTCGGCGATCGTCTCCGACTCGGCGCGACGGGTGTCGGCCACCTCGACGGCCTCGGGCAGCTCCTCCGGTACGTCGGCGGAGCCGTGGGCATCGGCGGGCGCGGCCCAGCCGCGCTCGCGCGCGAGCTCCAGCCCGACAACCGACGCCGGCCCGGCCGCGGGCCCTTCGTCGACGAGCCCGTCCTCGAAGCCGGCGAGGACCCGCTCGGCCTCGCGCCAGCTCGTGATCCGGGCGCCGCGGGAGGCCACGACCTCGCGGCCTTCGCGCAGGTCATCGACCAGCTGTGAGGCCGACTCCGGGGTCTGGTTGTCGAAGAACTCCCAGTTGACCATCACCACCGGCGCGTAGTCGCAGGCCGCGTTGCACTCGATGTGCTCGAGCGTGATCGCGCC
>JALZDD010001011.1 GCA_030862715.1 Actinomycetota bacterium
GCCTAGGCGCCAGCCTCGCCCGCCTCGAGACCCGCGTAGGCCTCCGCATGCTTTTCGAGCGCTTCCCCGACTTGCACGTCACCGAAGCCGTACGCCGCTCCACCCGCATCCTCCGCGGCTACGCATCCCTGCCCGTCGCCCTGTGAGCCGTGGTGTACTACTCCTACTGAGGCACCCGCCGGGGTGCGTAAGGAAGCCTCGGGAGGGCGGACCATGGGTAACGGCAATGAACTCACCGTTGACTACGACAATCTGAACAAGGTCCATCGGGACCTCGAGGAGCAGAAGGGTCTGGTTCAGAGCCTCGACCTCGGTCGCGCCCCGGCCGTGAGCGCATTCGGTGGTTCAGCCAAGGGCGAGTGGCTCGCCAACGCGGTGATCAAGGGTCACGAGAACATCGGCAAGGCGAAGAAGGAGACCGTCGAGGGTCTGGAGAAGTACGCCAGCGCCGTCGACGACGCCATCCACGACATTGCTGCGACGGACGAGGGCGCAGCCATCGTCGCGAAGAAGATGGCCGAGGCACTGGCCGTGATGAGCAACCCGCTCGTGATCTTCAGCAAGGAATTCGGTGGGAAGATCCCGATGATCTGACGAGATCAGCCTGGCTCAAAGAGCCTTGTATGTCGGCATGATCTCGGCGATCAGAGCCTCGGCGCCCTTGCGGTCGATGTCCGACTTCGTGAATCGCCAGGTGACTGTCACGCTGTGATCGCCGCCGGGAACCACTGTTCCGTAGTGATCCTCCCACTCGTGTCCGGTGTCGCCTTGGAAGTGATAGAAGGTCGACCCGTTGATCGTCTCATTCGGCAGGCGCTTCAGATTCTGAACGTCATCTGCCAGGGCCTTCTCCTCAAGGGCCGCAAGAGCGTCAACAGCCGCTTCGTCGTCTCCTTCGCCCGCATGTACACCGCCCTGGAAGATTGCTGCGCCAGGCGAGATGCCGATGACATCCTCCGGCGCACGCATGCTCAACGAAAGATCACCGCTGGACCTGATGTTCCAGTTCGCGGGAACCTGCAGTTGCGCTACCTCTACCGATGCGACCTGCCAATCAGCCGGAACCTCCGGACCGTTTGACCCGGACGGCTCTGTCGTCGCCGATCCCGATACGTCAGTGGTCGGCTCTGTGGTGGGCGTGTCATTTCCGCATCCGGCGATACCAGTCGCGGTGACCAGGGTCAGAGCGGCGATCGCGATCGCCCGAGACGTCCTCATGTGACCGCACTCTAGGGCAACTGATGAACGACGGTGACGACCTGGTCGGATGTGTTGTCTAATGGGATCGCGGGGCGATCGGACCCCTTGTTTCGAACGCTCGGGGAGGAAAGCGCGTGTCAACACGAGGCCCATGGATGGAACGTCTTCGGATCTACGTCTCCGGAGCGGACCCGTCCACGATCGACATGCTGATCGATAGTTGGAGAGAGGCGGAGCGCCAGTTCCGCACGTCTGGATCGGTGCTCGTCCAGAGCGGGAAGGCTGCAGAGGACGGTTTCTCGGCGGCGTCGATGTCAGGTCAAGCCGCTCGTCGCAACATGGAGGCTTCGGGCAACAAGACGACTGACAAGAGCGAAGTGATCAAAGCAGCCGTCGAGGCGATGCAGGACGTACGAGCAAAGATCACCACCGCGATGCGCGAGTACGCCAGGCTCGAGGCAACCCTGCCTGCGACCCATGGTGCCGCGCCGAATGCATCCGATCCGAAGTACGCCCAGTCTGGGACTGGAGTAGACGCAGCTCAGGCGACGGAGAACCAGAAGGCCCTCCAGGCTGATCGTGCCGCCCACGCCGCGCGGGAGGCCGCGATCGCCGATGCGGAGCGGGCTGCTGCGCAGCAGGTGCAGGACGTCGACACTTCAGTTGACGATGCTGAGCCGAAGGTTCGGGCTCTCTATGACGATGGCAGCGGTTCTGATCCGGTTCCTGCCGGCAGTTCGGGTTCTCCCGGGTCGGCGAGTCAGGTGGCGGCCGCACAGGCGCGCATGTCGAAGTACAACTCCGGCACCCTCTACCCCGACGGCTGGGGCCACGAGCTGATTGCTCAGGAGAAGGCCAACATCGAGGCACACAAGGCCGAGAACAAGCCCGAGTGGAACGGCACCGAGTGGATCAACGCCGACGGCACCCCCGCTCCCGCGACCTCGTACGCGATGGTCGAGACCGCTGACGGTCTTGCACCGCTCGCTGGCGGAACGGGCGGCATGTCCGCCCTCGCGATCGCCGGCGGCGGAGCCCTGCTCGGCGCCGGCGTGGCCAAGGCGATCGCCAGCAAGCTGTCCGCTGGTGCGTCTGCGAAGGCAGCAACCGCCGGCGCTGCGTCGAGGTCAGCCGCTGCCCGGTCCGCAGCCGCCAAGGCCGGCACTGCCGGTGCCCGTGCGGGAGCCGGCGCTGGTGCAGGCGCTCGTGGCGCTGGCGCTGGTGCTCGTGGCACGGGAGCCGGCGCGCGCGGCACCGGTGCTGGAGGACGTGGCGCCGGCCGGGGTGGTGCTGGTGGCCGAGGCGGAGCCGGCGCAGCGGGTGGCCGCGGCGCCAAGAAGCGGGACCAGAACGGCGGCCAGAACCAAGAGTGGGAAGCCGACTACACCGACGACTGGACCGAGACCGCAAGCGATGTCCTGGACCCGAACGCCTCCCGCGGCTGGGTCCCCAACGCGCCAGAGGGCGACGACTCCGGAAACGACAAGAGCCGCCGCGATTAGTTACACGCAGTTCAGCGCGGCGATGTCGTTCGACTATCGTTGCTTACGACCATCACTCGGGGGATGTCATGTCAGATCACCAGCGCGTCGGGCAGCACGATTCGGTGGGCGCGCCGCCGCCACCAGGGCCCGTCGAGCTCCCACGGACCATCAAGTGGGCGGTCATCGGGATGTGGATCGGTGCCGCGATGACCGTGCTCGGCGTCTACATCTGGTACGTCGAGATTGTAGCGATCAATGAGAAGACGTACGGGGACGACTACGCTGACATGGACGGATTTGCGCAGGCTGGGGTGATGTTCTCGGTGGGCGTTGCCGCCGTCCTCGCTCTTATCAAAGTCGCCTTGTGGATTGCGATGGCGCTCACCAATCGCAGCGGATTCTCTTGGGCGCGGATCGTGGCGACGGTCCTTGGCACTCTTGGGCTTCTGTACGCCATCTTTAACTTTGCAACTTCGATTGTCCAGCAGAACATCGTTCCCGTCGCGCTCGCTTACAGCGTCCTCAATCAAGCTCTGGCGATCGCGATCCTGGTGCTCCTATGGTTACCGATCTCAACCAGGTACTACCAATTCAAGAAGATTCAACGGGCCAGGCGCGTGGTCTCGCTAGATAAGTGACGACTAATCCACTTGTGGCTTTGTTGTGACCCCGTCTTTGGTGGATGTCCCTACGTCTGACGAGCCACAATCACGAAACGCCAGGGCGTGGCGTGCAACGTCGTTCGGATCAACGCATACGCTAAGGGCATCGCCCGGTTGCCAATTGCGGCGATACATCCGATCCTCGCCGTAGTAGGTCTGCTTGTCCACCTCATAGCTGTATACGACGACGTACTGGTCGCCGGACCATTGAGAGTCAACCTCAGTTGCCTGAACGCGTTGAGTCAGGTAACTCTGATCCTCTTCCTTAGAAAAAAGATACCAGACGACTCCGGCAAATATGGCGCCAAGAATGACGACCGCCGTAACGAAAAATGCAACAACCTTGAACACTAGGTTCTCCTGTGAATGATCTTGAGGCTTGAAGTCACGGCCTCGGCTAGATCTCGATTACTGTCGGTGTCCGGTACGACGATATGCGACATATACAAGCCTTCGGCGTCGGAAGCAATCAGCACGGAGTCGTGCAGTTGAATGCCACACCGAACGCCGTCCGCCGTCGATCTGAACGCTGCTCGTGACCCGGGAACGTAGGCAATCTGGACGTCTCCGGTCCGTGCTGGCCAGGCAGAGTCGTATTCCTCCGTGACGCGTGCCATCTCCGAGTTCAATAGGTGGCGAACAGCCGTCGCTGTCCTATGGCGCTGGCGGCGCGAGGCGAGAATATACGTGACCAGGTCGCTTCCGTCGCCTACCCACTGCCACATCTCGCCGTTGGTCCCTGGACATGGCGGTGTGGGCCTGCCGGTGCATGGACCCGCAAAGACCCAACCTCCACAACCTGTGTTCGGCAATCGTCACTTGCTGCGTGGCCGCCCGTCATCAGTTGCCGCTGACTGAGCGAGCGGACCCCGTCTTCGGGTCGATTGAAACAACCTCGTCAGAATTTTCGTCCTTCACCCAGACATGGTTCGTGGACTTTGACTCAGTGCCCCACTCGATTCCACCATCGGGCTTCTCGGCCTCGAAGTCGGTTGCCCCAACTGAGGTCTGCTTGACAACCACCTGGCCGTGGTCCATCGCAAGGTCCGCTGCACGATCCATGTCGCCGCGGCGGATGGCCTCGCCAACCTCTTCCCACATGACGTTGTCCCGGCCGATCTTCAGTTGGACATCTGCCCCTGTTCCAGCGCCGCCGCCTGGAATGTCGATACCGAGCTTCTCGCTGGCGATCTTTCCGCTGATCTCGCCTGATAGGGACAGTTCTTTGACGTCGCCACTTAGATCTGTCTTGACCTCGCCAGCGAGGCTCGCGGACGCTCCCGCTCCGGACGGCACGTGCTGGCCGCTGATGGACCCCTGCACCTTGAATCCGTACTCATCGTTGTCGAAATCGCGGTAGGCGTCGATTCGGCCCTCGCCATCGCCCTTGGCGAAAGGTGTGTCGAACTCGATGTCTCCCTTGGCGTAGACGCCGGTTTTCAAGGCGGTCACATTTTCCTTATTGATGTAGTCGGCGATGTTCTGATCGACGTTCTCGGCCAGAGCGCCACCTGGGAAACGGCTGAACCAGTTGACGTCCTTTGCTGCATCCTCAAGGCCGTTGAGGAAACGTTCCGCTTCTTCTTCGGTCTTGAAACTTATCTCGACGTCGCCGGTCCGGCCCGCCATGAGACTGGCACCGGCACTTGACCCTGCTAGCGCCAACCCAATGCCGGCTTCGACATGAAGACTCATCTTTACGGTGCCGTCCATCATGACCCTGTAGTCCGCTGCAACGCCGTACTCGGCTTTGGCCCAACGATGGAGCATTACTTCGCCTTCAAGGTATGCCTTGATCGTTTCGAGGCCGATCTCGCCGCTGAGCAATTTGGCGATCTCCGCCGGAGAGAGTCCCTCTAGTGACGGCGGGAGTTGCGAAGAGATTGACTCGGCGATGCTACCGTCGCCGCCGCGCACCTCGTACTCGATGTTGGAGATCATGGCCTTGGCCAGACCGACGTCGGCCGCGTCGGCACGCTTCAATGCACGGTCGATGTCCGCAGCAATCTGTTCGATTCGCTGGTCTCGCTCCCGGGTCTCCTGCCGAACTCGCGCATTCTCGGTGACCTGACGAGGGTCACCTGTAGGAAAATCTGTCACGGGGAGCGGAGGTGCAGTGATATCACCCGTTTGACGGTTAACCGAGAATCCCTCGCCGCTGGCTGCGGTCAATGCATCCTCGAGGGCTGACCGAGCCGCGCGAACCTCCGCTGAGGTTTCTTCGACTGTGACGGCGAGGTCGGACACCTGTGCGGCAATGTCGTTGAGGCGTTGGTGTAGGTCGTCGTATGCGCTCAACGCACTCTGCGTGGCCGGAGCGTTCCAAGATTCCGGAGGCCTTCCGGTGTTGATCTCGTCCTGGAGGCCCTTGAGCCTGCGGCGAGATGCGAAGAGACTGTCGGCCAGGTTGGCGAGGCTGTCAGGTTGCCAGTCGAGCAGTTCGGCGATGGTAGGCACGTGACGTCTCCTCAGCCGACCGAGTTGACTTGCTGCTCGCTCTGGCGGCCGCGTGCTTCCGCGCCGTGGTCAGATGCCTCGTACTCGCGGGCGGCTTTGGTCAGGGCGTCGCTGTAGGTGCGGGCCTTCTTCGGCCAGTTCTCGAAGCGCCACTGCAACCTGTACTCGAGCTCTCCGACCTGTCTCGCGCTCGCGCTCCCGCGCATCGCGGACGAGATCGCCTTGATGCGGCTGCTGGGGTCGGCCTTCGCCACGTCGCCCGCTGCCGACTCAATGTTGCTCGCTGACCTGCGCAGATCCTGCGGAATGACCGCAATCTGACCACTCATGTGTTCCCCCAAGATGCTGCGGCCCGAGATTGGCCGACCGGATGCTCAAGACCCTCATACCCCGCAAACCGGGTTCCTAAACGTAAAAGATGGCACACGCGCTCGCGTGTTGGAAGCGCAGACGACCGGTGATCTGGGCCCCGAGCGAAGAAGGTGAAGGGCTGGTCCGGTCGTCAGTGTGACGATCTGCGGCAGCATTGCTGAGAGTGGCGTGGCACCGGTTCAGCGCTCGACTTCGAGGTCGAAGTCCACCGTGGATTCATTAACTGCGGTCACGGTCACGGTGACGCCCAGTTGGTCAGCGCCGGCGGTGAGCGTGCACTCCATCGTTTCGCCGACCTTGCCGGTGAGGTCGCCTGGGCAATCGATCTGGTCGGGCTTCTGGCCGACTTGCTGCTCCAGGGAGGTGGAGACGCGCTCTTCGAGCTCGATCTCGTCCACGGTCACCCCCGGCGTACTCCCATCCTTGGCAATGTCATCGACCTCGTAGCGGAATCTGAGGTCGGAGCCGTCGACCTCGGTGACGGCCACCGTGACGCCGATCTCGCCGTCGCCCTCCTTGATAGTGCACTTCATGGTCGCGTCCTTCTCGCCCTCGAGATCACCGGGGCAGTCGACCTTGTCTGGCTTCGTTCCTGTGTTGTCCTCGAGGGCCCGTGAGAGTTGCCTCTCGACGTCGGCCTCGTCCATGGAGGAGCCGATGTGGAATGAAGCGGAACATGCTGTGGCGGCCATGAGTACGGCACCCGCGAAAGCGCCCGAGATGGCGCGTTTGGCTGTCATGAGTTCATGTAACCACGATGAGATCGGTCTGCGGCCGTTTCCTGATTCTGTCGTCAGCAGGCGTCGTAGACGTGCGCGGGGTCGTCCTGTCCTACGAGGTCGCGGTCGCGGAGGATGGTGAGCGGGGCGCGGGCGGGGTCGGCGCAGACGTCGGCGAAGGCGAGGTCGGCTTCGGCAAGAGAGTCGGGGTATTCGATCTGGAGGACGTGGTCGCCGTAGACGTCGGTGTAGGCGGCGCACTCGTCGTAGGCGCCGCACTCCTCGACGAGGGCGAAGTCGAAGCCGAGGTCGTCGTGGGCGGGGCGGGCGGCTTCGGCGGCGTTCTTCTGGGCGATCGCCAGCCCGAGGTCATGCGTGGCCGTGACATACGCCGAGGCCAGGTCGAGGGCGCCTTCCTTCGAGATCGCGTCGAATCGGGTCCAGGTGTCGAGGTTGTCGATCTCGACGGCGTCGAAGCCGTTGTCCGCACAGCCCTCGATGACCGGATTGACCACCTCGAGGATCGATGCACGCGCAGAGGCGGTGGAGGGGTCGAGGATGATCTCGTCGGGCCAGTCGGGGTCGCGTACGGGATCGCCGGAGGCGTCGCGCAGGAGCGCGGACGGGCGATCGGACCAGTCGGCGCCGGGCTGGGTCTGGAAGCCGTTGACGTAGCAGACGTTGTAGGCGTCCTCGAGCGGAGCGGCGGTGGCGTCGCGTACGACCACATCGAGAGGGGTGCCGTCGGTCAGCTGATCGGCGGCAGCTCCGAGCTGGTAGTCGAAGACGCCTTCGGTCGGTGGGAGTGCGACCGAAGGGGAGCCGCAACCCACCAGGGTGAACAGGGCGACAAGTAGAACGAGGGCCGGGCTGCCGATGGC
>JALZDD010000975.1 GCA_030862715.1 Actinomycetota bacterium
CACGACTTCGTCGCCAAGCAGGCCCGCGAGGGCGGCAAGATGACCGAGATGTGGCTCGAGATGGGCCGCAACGGGTTCCTCGGCGTCAACATCGCCGAGGAGTACGGCGGTGGTGGCGGTGGCATGAGCGACCTGGCCGCCGTGCTCGAGGAGGCCTCGGCCGCCGGTGCGCCGCTGCTGATGATGGTCGTCAGCCCGGCGATCTGCGGCAGCATCATCGGCCGCTGCGGCACCGACGAGCAGAAGAAGCGCTGGCTGCCGCCGATCGCCGACGGCTCGCTCCTGATGGCCTTCGGGATCACCGAGGCCGACGCCGGATCCAACTCCCACAAGATCACCACCACCGCCAAGCGTGACGGCGACAGTTGGGTGCTCAACGGCCAGAAGACCTTCATCTCCGGTGTCGACGAGGCCGACTCGGTCCTCATCGTCGCCCGCACGGAAGACGCCAAGACGGGCAAGCTCAAGCCCGCGCTCTTCGTGATCCCGACCGACTCCGACGGTTTCACCAAACAGGTCATCCCGATGGCCTGGGAGGCGCCGGAGAAGCAGTTCACCCTCTTCATCGACGACGTACGTCTCCCCGCCGACGCCCTCGTCGGCGACGAGGACGGCGGCATCTGGCAGCTCTTTGCCGGCCTCAACCCCGAGCGCATCATGGGCGCCGCCCTCTCCTGCGGGATGGCACGCTTCGCGCTCGCAAAGGCGGTGGAGTACGCCGGGTCGCGGTCGGTCTGGAAGGACGCCCCGATCGGCTCCCACCAGGGCATCGCGCACCCGCTGGCGAAGGTCAAGATCGAGCTGGAGCAGGCTCGGCTGCTGTGGCAGAAGGCCGCCGCGCTCTACGACGCCGGCGACGACGCCGGTGCTGGGGAGTACGCCAACATGGCCAAGTACGCCGCCGGCGAGGTCGCCTGCAACGCCACCGATGCCGCGGTCCACACCCACGGTGGCAACGGCCTGACGGTGGAGTACGGCCTGGCCAACCAGCTCGTCGCCGCCCGCCTGGGACGGATCGCCCCGGTCAGCCGGGAGATGATCCTCAACTACATCGCCATGCACACCCTTGGACTCCCGAAGTCCTACTGAGCACGCCGAAATGAATACAGGGCCGGTCGCGCGAGCGGCCGGCCCTGTTGCGTACGTCTGTCTCTACTTCTTCGGCTCGATGATCACGATGGTGCTGAGGATCTTGTCGGCGAAGGTCTGACGCTTGTCGTCCCACAGCGGCCACAGGTAGCCGATGTAGCAGGCGAGCTGGTCGAGGTAGTGGACGAAGAAGCGCCCGATCGAGAACCAGGTGCCGAGGACCTGGCCGTCTGCCTCCTTGACGACCTTGATCCCGAGGACGCCCTTGCCGATCGAGTAGCCGGTCTTGCCCTGCTTCAGGCCGTAGTTCCAGAACAGGAAGGCGAGAGACACGAGGAAGCCGATGAACATGAGGAGCCCGCCGATGGCCATGAGCGCGCCGTTGGGCTCGCCGGCGGGCGTGTACATGCCGGTGTTCGGGTCATACTCCGAGACACCACCCGCGGCGGCTCCGCCGATGAGCAGGCCGTAGCCGATCCAGAACGGGATCATGGCCACCGCGCCGACGAGTCCGTCGATGATGAAGGCACCCGCGCGTGCGCCCCAGGAGGCGTACGGCGGGGTCGGGGCGCCATAGCCATAACCGGCCGGGGCGGCGCCGTAGCCGGTGGGAGCGGCAGGAGCGCCGTAGCCCTGCGCGGGCGGAGGCGGCGGAGCGCTGGGCTGGCCGTAGGCCGGCGCGGGCGGCGGAGTCGGCGGCAGGGGCTGGCCGGAGGGGTCCTGCGGGGCGCCAGGAGGCGGGCCGTAGTTAGACATGGGCCCGAGTATGGCCACAACTCAACGTAAATGTCAGCGCACACGCCTGAGCCTGCTGTGGCTAAGACCGAGGCTCCACCACGACCAGCGTCCCGACGAGCTTGTCGGCGAAGGTCTGCCGCTTGTCGTCCCACAGCGGCCACAGGTAGCCGATCAGACAGAACGCGTCGAGGACGTGGAGCAGCTGCCGGGCCAGCGCGACCGGGACCCCGATCGTCGCCTGCGACTCTTTGCGGACCAGCTTGATCCCGAGGACGCCCTTGCCGATGGTGTAGCCGGTGCGGCCCTGCTTGAGGACGTGGTTCCAGACGGCGAAGCCGATGAACCCGAGCCAGCCGACCAGGGTGACCAGGAGGCCGAAGATGGTGACGAAGAAGCCGGACTCCTGCGACAACCCACCGCCAACGCCGGCGACCAGGTAGAACGGCACCAGCAGTGCGGCGTCGATGAGCGCACCGCCGGCCCGGCGGCCCCAGGCCGCCAGCGGGGGGCCGGTGGGGACGTACGACTGCTGTGCCCACGGCGGGGCCTGCGGCTGCTCGCCCGGTCCACGAGTGGGGTCCTGCGGTGCGCCTGGCGGCGGCCCGGGCGGCGGGCCGAAGTTCGACATCTGGTGGGTCATCTCCTCGAGTGTGCTGGCCTGCTGACCTGACCGACGTTCAATCTATCGGGTCACACAGGGGTTAGCCTGACTCTTATGGCTGGAGCGGCGACGGCAATGGATCGGGCTCAGCGCCGGTTCCCGCCGGTCGCGTTCCCGCTGGCTGTCGTCTACAAGTTCTACGAGGACCAGGGCAACAACCTCGCCGCGATCATCACCTACTACGCCTTCGTGGCGGTCTTCCCCATCCTGCTGCTCGCGTCCTCGATCCTCGGCTTCGTGCTGGAGGGCAACCCGGGCCTGCAGGAGGCGGTGCTCGATACGGCGCTGGCGCAGTTCCCGATCATCGGCGACCAGCTCGGCCGCAAGGAGCTCACCGGGTCGACCGGCGCGATCGTCGTCGGTGGTCTGGCTGCCCTCTACGGTGCACTCGGTCTCGGCCTGTCGATGCAGAACGCCGTCAACACCGCCTGGTCCGTGCCGCGCAACAGCCGGCCCAACCCGATCCTGCTGCGGGTGCGGTCGCTGTTCATGCTCGCAGCCGGCGGCCTGGCCATCCTGTCGGTCACCGCGCTGTCCCTGGTGCTGAGCCACACCGACTTCCTCGGGTTCAAGGCGGTCGACGTCGGCTACTGGCTGGTCATCTTCGGCACCGTCCTGATCGTCACCGGGATGCTGTGCGTGGTCTTCCGGATGGCCACCACCCGCGACCACTCGCTCGCGCACGCCCTTCCGGGGGCGTTCACGTTCGGGATGCTGTGGCAGGTGCTGCAGTACTTCGGCGCCGAGTTCGTCCAGCACGTGCTCGCGGCCACCCGCGGCATGAACCAGACCTTCGCGCTGGTCCTCGGTCTGGTCGCCTTCCTCTACATCGCGGCGCTGATGGTGGTGATCTCGATCGAGGTCAACGTCGTCTACGCCCGTCACCTGTGGCCGCGCGCGCTGCTGACTCTCTTCACCGACGACGTCGAGCTGACCGAGGCCGACCGCCGCGCCTACGCGAGCTATGCCCTGATGCAGCGTCACAAGGGCTTCGAGACGGTCGCGGTCACCTTCGACGGTCCCGACGGCGACACCCATGAGATCGTCATGGACCCCTCCTGGCTCCGCAAGACCGCGAGGCGGATCCGTCGCCACGACGAGTTCAGCCGGCCGCTGCCGCCGACCAAGCCGCCGCCCCCGGTGCCGCCGGGCCAGCTGCGCGCGGTGCCGCACCCCGACGAGGGCGAGCCGAAGCGGCGTACGAGTTCTTAGAGCTTCCTCCGCAGCGGCACGAAGCGATACCAGCCATGGCTGCTCAGTCGCGCCGGGCCCGTCGCGTTCCGCTCCACCAGCATCATCAGCCCGGCGACCGGCACCACCATCCGACCGGGCGCGGCGAGCTGGTCCATCAGTTCGCGCGGCAGAGCATCGGCCTCGGCGGAGACGAGAACGCGATCGTACGGAGCCTCCTGGGGCCACCCGAGGACCCCGGGCTTCGCCTTCTCGATGCGGGCCCACGGCTGGTCGGTCGCGTCCAGGTTCCTGCGGCCGAACCTGACCAGCGAGGGCTCCAGCTCGACCCCGATGACGCTGCCCTCGGGACCCGTCAGGTGGGCGAGCAGCGCCGTGGTCCAGCCCGACCCTGAGCCGACGTCGAGCACCTTGTCGCCCGGCGTGACCTCGAGAAGACGGAGCATGTCGGCCACCGTCCGCGGCTGCGAGTTGGTCTGCCCGTGGCCGATCGGAAGCGGCTCGTCGAAGCCCGCGAAGCCCCGCTCCTCGGGAGGAAGGAAGCCCTCCCGGGGAATGGCGGAAAACGCATCGAGGACCGCGTCCACCCCTCCAGTCAAGCACCCTGAGAGCGTGTTCGGGAACCCGGATGCGTCGGCGCCGGATTCCTGAACACGCTCTAAGGTCTGCCCCATGACTGAGTCGCCTGAAACCACTGCTGAGCTCGTCCACCTCGACGTCGCCGATGGTGTCGCCACCATCACCCTCGACTCGCCGGCCAACCGCAACGCGCTCTCCCGCCAGCTGGTCACCGAGCTGTTCGAGGCGCTGCACGCCGCCGACAAGGACATCTCCGTCAAGGCGGTCGTGCTCCAGGCCACGGGCACCGTCTTCTGCTCCGGCGCCGACCTCTCCGAGGCCGCGACGGTGCCGATGGAGGAGGGCACCCGCGGGATCGTACGTCTCCAGCGCACCATCGTCGCCCTGACCAAGCCCGTCGTGGCGAAGGTCCAGGGACCCGTGCGCGCCGGTGGTCTCGGGCTCGTCGCCGCCGCCGACATCGCGATCGCCGCCGACACCGTCTCGTTCGCGCTCACCGAGGTCCGGCTCGGCCTGGCCCCCGCCGCGATCTCCCTCTCGATCCTGCCCCGGATCGACGCCCGCGCCGCCTCCCGCTACTTCCTCACCGGCGACAAGTTCGACGCCGCCGAGGCGGCCCGCATCGGCATCCTGACCGCCGCCGTCCCCGCCGAATCGCTCGACGACGAGGTCGCCGCCATCACCGCTTCCCTGCTCGAGGGCTCCCCCCAGGGTCTGCGCGAGACCAAGCGCCTCATGGTCCGCGGCCTGGTCGAGCACATCGACGCCGGCGGCGAGGAGATGGCCGCCCTCTCCGCCCGCCTCTTCGGCTCCGACGAGGCCCGCGAGGCGATGACGGCTTTCCTGTCCCGTAAGCGGTAGCCGTTTGCTGGCACCCGTGCCCGCATAACACCACGTCGGGGGTAGAGTTGTCTCCTTGCCGTGCGCCATGGGGGGCGCACGGCGGGTGTGGATCTTTGTGACGGGGGAACATCCAGTTGAACGACAAGCTGGCTGAGCGCGAGATCGCTCAGGAGCAGGGGTTCGTAGATCGTGTCTACCTCCAGCTGGGGGAGTCGGCGCGCGCTGCGCACGAGCTGGCCAACGAGGGCCGCGAACGTGGGGCCCTGGGGCATGAGGGCGGTCTGGTGGAGCGCGACGCGTTCGCCTTCCAGGCCGCGCGACGCATCGCGCAGCTCGATGCCGCTCACGAAGGGCTGGTCTTCGGCCGCCTCGACCTCGACCCGTCGGTCGACCCCGAGCCGCGTTACGTCGGCCGCATCGGTCTGCGCGACGCGCAGCGTGACTCGCTGCTGATCGACTGGCGAGCGCCGGCGGCCGCGGTGTTCTACCAGGCCACGGCTGTCGAGCCGCGGTCGGTGATCCGCCGGCGGGTGCTCCGTTCCGAGGGGCAGACCGTCATCGGGGTCGAGGACGAGCTGCTCGACGCCGAGGCACTGGAACGCTCCGGCGCCGATCTGCCGATCGTCGGCGAGGGCGCGCTCATCGCCCAGCTCAGCCGCGCCCGCGACCGCACGATGCACTCCATCGTCGCGACCATCCAGGCCGAGCAGGACAAGGCCATCCGCGCGCCGGGCAAGGGCGTCACGACCATCTCCGGTGGTCCGGGCGTGGGCAAGACCGTGGTGGCTCTCCACCGGGCCGCCTACCTGCTCTACACCGAGCGTCGCCGCTACGAGTCCGGTGGCGTGCTCATCGTCGGGCCGTCGGGCGTCTTCATGCGCTACATCGAACGCGTCCTGCCGAGCCTCGGCGAGACCGCGGTGGCGCTGCGCTCGCTGGGTGAGGTCGTGGACGGCGTACGCGCGACGTGGCACAACGACCCCGCCGTGGCCGACGTGAAGGGCTCGGTCCGGATGGCCGAGGTGCTGCGTCGTGCCTCCCGCCAGCAGGCGCCTGGCTCCCCGCGCGAGTTCAAGGTCTTCTACCGCGACGACTCGCTGCGGTTGGACGGCAAACGGCTCGGCGAGCTGCGGCGACAGCTGATGAGCCAGGGTCGGCGCAACCAGCAGCTGCGTCGCGTACCTCAGATGCTCCTCGACATCCTCTGGCGTCAGGTACGCGGCGAGCGCGGCCGTGAGCGAGGCCGCGAGGTCTTCAACGACGAGATGCTCGACAACCCCGCCTTCCTCGAGTTCGCCGCCGCCTGGTGGCCGGCGCTGGAGGCGCGCGAGGTGCTCGGCTGGCTCCGCGAGCCGGAGTTCCTCGCTCGCGTCTCCGATGGAGTCCTGACGCACGACGAGCAGCAGCTGCTCCTCAAGTCGTGGGCCGGCCGTGGCCTGACCGACGCCGACCTGGCCATCGAGGACATTCCGCTGCTCGACGAGCTCCGCTACGCGATCGGCGACATCCCCGAGCAGGTCGCCGACGAGCGTGATGCCGACCAGAGCGGCATCGACATCGCCGAGCTGATGACCGCCTCCGACCGTGAGTTCTCCTCGGGCCGGGGCTGGCGCCCGCCGACGTACCGGATCGACGACGACCCGTTCGCCCACATCCTCATCGACGAGGCCCAGGACCTCACCCCGATGCAGTGGCGAATGGTCGGTCGCCGGGGACGTACGGCCTCGTGGACCATCGTCGGCGACCCCGCCCAGTCCTCGTGGCCGGTGGCGGAGGAGGCCGACGCCGCCCGGGCCAAGGCGCTCGAGGGCAAGCCGGTCCACGCGTTCCACCTGTCCACGAACTACCGCAACTCGGCCGAGATCTACGACTTCGCCGCGGCCTACGCCGAGCGGGTCGGGCTCAACGCCGACCTGCCCACCGCGGTCCGCTCCACCGGCGTCGAGCCACGGGTCATCGAGCACGCGGTCGACCTGGAGAAGGCCACCCGGGAGGCGGTCGGCGAGATCGCGTCGCAGGTCGGCGGCACCGTCGGCATCGTGGTTCCGGTCGCGCGCCGCTCCGAGGTCAACTCGTGGCTCGCGTCCTGGTCGGAGTTCGCTGACGACGCTTCCAGCGCCGCCGCCTCCGCCGCCGACCCGACCTCGGTGCCCTCCGGCGAGGACCGCATCGTCGTCCTCACCGGCCTGGACACCAAGGGCCTCGAGTTCGACGGCATCGTCGTGGTCAGCCCCGACGAGATCGAACGCGAGTCGGCCACCGGCCGCGCCACGCTCTACGTCGTCCTCACCCGCGCGACCCAGCTGCTGACCACCGTCTCCTGACGACCCATCGCCGAGTCGGCGCAAACTGACCCGATCGAAGGTCGAGTCGGCGCGTCAGAACGCGCCGACTCGGCGATGGTGGGGGTGACTAGAGGGCCGCGATCCAGGGGTGATCGGGCATGGTCTGCTCGAGCGCGCGCCGCAGCCAGCGACGCCGGCGGTCGTCGAGCAGCGGCACGGTGGTGTCGAAGTCGAGCTGGTCCTTCGAGCGGAGCCCTGGGGCCTTGTAGAGGAGCTGGATCTCGGGCTGGAGATAGCGGATCCCGTCGCGCTCCCAGACCGCCTCGGACATGGGCATCCGGATCGACTCCTCACGCCGATAGACCCACTCATCGGCGGTGCCGGGATTGAGCAGCAGGTCGTACTCCCACGGATCCTGAGCGCTTCGCCGCGTCCAGACCTGACCCTCGGTCTCCCAGAGGACATCGTCCGCGGCGCCGTCGGGATCGTCGTCTGGGAGCAGCGGACGCAGCGCCGTGGTGCCGGCCGCCCAGACGTCGAAGCGGTCCTCCAGATGCTTGCGCAGCATGGCGAGCTCGCTGCGGAGCACACAGGTGTCGGTGTCCTCGTGCTCGCGCTCGACACCGGTGAACGCCTCGATGGCCCAACCACCCGCGACCCACCACTTGCCCGAGTAGCCCTCGAAGACGGCGGCCACGTCGGCCGGCGTGTGTGCCGCCCAAGGTCCGTAGAGCCGCTCGAACTCGTCGTTGCTCAGATCGTTGACGCCCACCCGCGAAGCCTAGCTGCGCGGATGGGCGTCGGGACGGGAGTTATCCGTGGGACGGCTTGGCGTCGGCGGTGACCTCGACGCCCTCGGCGAACTCGACGAGCTGCTCGTCGGTGAGGTGGATGGTGTTCCACATCTGGATGACGACGGCGAAGTCGCCGTGGTTGTACTTGAGCACCGTCGCGCCGTCAGGGTTTGTGATGAGCGACGCGGGCTGGCCGGAGACGGAGGTGTTGGTCGAGTCTGCGGGCGCGGCCGAGCTCGACTCGAGCATCACCACGATCTTGTCCTGAAAGTCGCTGACCGAGGACTTGTCCTCGGGGCGGGCA
>JALZDD010001015.1 GCA_030862715.1 Actinomycetota bacterium
CTCACGAGCATTGTCGGGGTGGAACAGATGCTCCAAGTGCGGTGCGCTCACTGGTCTCCTTCGACACGGGGGATTAGGTTAGGCGAACCTAAGTGAGGCTACCCTAAACGCGTCCCCGCCAGACAGGCGGGCCAGAGAGAGGACGATCACACCCGTGCCGCACTCCCCCACCCAGGCCACTCGCGTGCTCGCAGGCTTTGCCTTCGCCTCCCTCGGCAACGGCCTGACCCTCCCGTTCCTCTACGTCTACATGGCCCAGGTCCAAGATCTCGGGTCGTCGACGGCCGGCTGGATGTTCGCCTGGATGGGCCTGGTCGGCCTGGCTGCCGCACCCGGGGTCGGAGCGCTCCTCGACCGCTTCGGGCCTCGCGCCGTCCTGCTCGCCGCGCTGATCGTGGAGGCCGTCTCGATCGGATCGCTCGGCTTCGTCGACGGGACCGTACCGACGATGGCGGTGCTGGCCGGCGTGGTCGTGGGCGCCTCTCCCCTGTGGCCCGGCACGACGACCCTGCTCGCCGGGATGGTCCCTGCCAGCGACCGCGAGCGGGCGTACGGCTTCGCCTTCCTGGGGCTGAACGTGGGCATCGGTGTGGGTGGACTGGTCAGCGCGTTCCTCATCGACGTCGAGCGTCCGGAGTCCTTCCAGGTGCTCTACCTGTGCGACGCCGTCGCCTATCTGGCCTACGCCGCGGTGCTGGCGTTCCTGGTCCGCTCCCCCGCACGGACCAGCGCGGACGAGGCCGATGACGCGGCCGGCGGATCCTGGGGCGAGGTGCTGCGCGACCGGCGAGCGGTCGCCCTGGTCGGCTGCGGCGTGCTCGCGGTGACCTTCGGCTACGGGCAGCTCGAGGCCGGCGCGACCGCCTATGCCGTCGACGTGGCCGGGGTGCCGGCGACCGCGCTCGGCTGGGCCTTCGCCGCCAACGCCGCCGTGATCGTCTGCGGGCAGGTGATCCTGCTGCGGCTCACCTCCAAGTGGCGGCGTACGACCGCACTTGCCTGCGCCGTGTTGACTTGGTCGCTGGCCTGGACCGTGCTCGCGGCCGCTGACCTGATGCCCGTCGCCGGCGCGGTGGCCGCCGTCGTGATCGGCCTCGCGATCTTCGGCCTCGGCGAGACGCTGTGGGCTCCGATCGTGACCGGCCTGGCCAACACCATCGCCCCCGACCACCTGCGCGGCCGCTACAACGCGTCCCTCGGTCTCACCCTGACCCTCGGCCAGATCCTCGGACCGGCACTCGCCGGCTCCCTCATCGGCAGCGGCCTCGGCCACCTGTGGGCGGTCGTCGTGATCGGCGGCACCCTCACCGCGGGCCTGGTGCTGACCCGGCTCCGGTTCCTGCTCACCGCGGCCGAGGACGGTGCCCCGGAGGCCGAGACCCTCCGGGAACCGGTCGAGGTGGCCGCCGACTAACGCCCGGTGTCGTAGCCGAGCCGCCCGCGCGTGGCGACGATGACGATGGCCGCGCCGATCCCCGCGGCGAGCAGCACCGCGAGCTGGAACCGGTCGGCGTCGACTCCCGGGAAGAGCTCTGTGGAGGCCACCGAGGCGTAGTTGTTGACGCTGGTGTGCAGGAGCATCGCCAGCGGCAGGCTCTGCCCGGTGCGGTTGAAGACCCAGGTCATCACGATCCCGAAGGTGACGCAGAAGGCCGCGAAGACGAGCGGCGCGTACCAGCGCACGTCCGGCCAGCCGGCCCAGTCGGTCAGGAAGAGCGGCATGTGCCACAGCGCCCAGATCGGGCCGAGCACGAACGCGGAGCCGAGCGGTCCGACCTTCCGCTGCAGCCGGGGCAGGGCGAAGTCGCGCCAGCCCGGCTCCTCGGCGAGGCCGGTGGTGATCATCTGCAGGATGAGGCCGGGGACGTACGCCACCAGCACGAACAGCCACGCCTGCGACGGCGCCGCCATCTGCCCGCCGACGGCCTGGGTCGCGATGATGATCGTGACCGGTACGCCGATCAGGATGCCGGCGTACCAGCGCCAGCTCGCCCGCCAGCGCCACATCCCCTTGACCCAGGCCCGCAGACCGGCCCGGCCGCCGACGATCCCGGTGACCAGCGCGGCGCTGCCGATCGGGCCGAGGTACGCGCCCGGGAGCATCCCGAGCAACTGGCCGCCGATCATCCCGCCCGGGAAGGTGAGGTCCCAGACTCCGAGGCCGCTGTTGGACAGGACGTACGGCGTCCAGGCCAGCCAGCTCGCCGCGAGGGCGAGCACGAAGAAGGTGGAGAGCTGGTGGCGGCGTACGAATCCTCGTAGGCCTTGGTCTGGTTCGGTCACCGGCTGGGTAGCTGGCTGGGTCGTGGTCATGGTCGTTCCCTTTCGGCTGGGGTCGCTTTCCTGACCTGAACCTAGGAACGGGGCCGGTCCGGTCGCGCCTGGCAAAAGAGCGAACCTTCGCAGTTGCATCGAAAGATGCTGGCGACCGGGACCGGTTGCGTAAAGGATGATGACGTGAGCGACGAGACGACCCGGATGCTGCCGCGACTGATCCCACCCGTGGTGGTCTGGCTGGCCACCACGGCGCTGCTGGTCGCCGCGCCGAGCCTCGACTCCGCCGACGCCGAGATCGGTGGAAGCCCGGCGCTGGGCAGCGGCGGCTGGTGGCTCGCGCTGGTGGTGCTCACCGTCCAGGCGGCGGTGCTCCTCGAGCGACGGTCGCGGCCGTTGGCGGTGCTGCTGGTCGTGGCCGCCGCCACGGTTGTGCTGGCGGTCAGCGGCGCGGGCGACACCACCAGCCTCGCCTCGGCGGCCGTGCTGGTCGCGGTGTGGTCGGCGGTGACCTCGACGTCGCTCCCCAGCCGAGCCCGGCCACTCGCCGGTGCGCTGACCGGCGCCGGGCTGCTGGTCGCGCTCGGCACCTGCCTGAGCCAGACGAGCATCGGCCTCCCGGTCGGCACCGCGGTCCTCGCCGGTCTCGTCCAGGGTGCGGGCGTGATCGCCGCTCCGGCGCTGCTCGCCGCCCTCGTGCGCGCCCGCCGCGACGCGCGGTCGGCCCGGACCGACCTCGCGGACGCCGTCGACCGCGAGCAGTCCGCCCAGATCGCCGCGGCGATCGCGGAGGAGCGTACGGCGATGGCCCGCGAGCTCCACGACATCGC
>JALZDD010001024.1 GCA_030862715.1 Actinomycetota bacterium
GACCTGCAGGCGTCAGTCGGCCTCGGAGATCTGGCGCAGGGTGGCGACGACCTTGCACTCCGGCCAGTGCGTCGCGTGCAGCTGCGCGAACTCCCGCTGCCCTTCGATCGCCTCTTCCAGGGTGTCGTAGCGCGTCAGCGCCCAGCCACCGACGACCTCCTTGGCCTCGGCGTACGGGCCATCGACCCGGGTGACCTCGCCCTTGTCCACGATGAAGTTCACGGCGTCCTCGCTGCCGTAGAGACCGCCGCCGTCGAGGAAGTGGCCAGAAGCCGCCTGCTCGCCGATGTAGTCGTCCATCGCCTTGTACAGGGCCTCCGGCGCCGGGCCGATTCCCTCTTCCATCCTCACGAAACCCATGAAACGCGGCATGATGTGCTCCTCAGTTCGGGGCCAACCGCTTCTCGGTGGCCGACACCTGTGCGTCGAACCTCATCGTTCTCCTTCGACATCGACATCGGAAGAACTTTTTCGCTGCCCATCGATCGAACAGCGGATAGCGCTTTCCGGAAGGTATCGTGCCAGTCCGGATCGGCATTGGACGACCCTCGACGGCTGACGCGAGCATGACCTTCATGACTCGGAATGAGACGTACGTCACATATCTAGCATCTTCGACGCGGTGGCCGGCTCGCACCCTCGGCGTGGTGATCGCCCTCCTCTGCGCCCTGACCCTCACCGCTCCGTCTGCCGTCGCCGGGCAGGCGCCCCCGCCTCCTCCGGGCGATCCAACAGACACATCCAGGGCGTGGGCTCAGGCAGACGAGATCCGTGCCCGGATCAAGCCGCCGACGTTCCCCGAGCGCGAGGTCAGCATCGTCGACTTCGGCGCCGACCCGACCGGCCAGACCAAGAGCACCGACGCCTTCAAGGAAGCGATCGCGTCGGTGAACGAGGCCGGCGGCGGACGGGTCGAGGTGCCTGCGGGCCTCTTCCTCACCGGGGCGATCCACCTGAAGAGCAACGTGAACCTCCACGTCGCCGACGAGGCGACCATCCGCTTCAGCCGCGACAAGGCGGACTTCCTGCCGGTGGTGAAGACGCGCTACGAGGGCGTCGAGCTCTACAACTACTCCCCCTTCATCTACGCCCATCGGGTGGAGAACGTCGCCGTGACCGGGAACGGGACCCTGGACGGCAACGCCGACGCCGACAACTGGTGGGACTGGAAGGCGGACAGCCCGCGCCCGGAGACGCCGGACCGCAACGAGCTCTTCCGGATGGGCGAGGAGGGTGTGCCGGTCGAGGAGCGGGTCTTCGGCGCCGGCCACTACATCCGGCCGAACTTCGTCGAGTTCTACGAGAGCCGCAACATCCTGGTCCAGGGCGTCACCCTCAACAACTCGCCGATGTGGCTGCTGCACCCGACACTGTCAGAGAACGTGACCATCGACGGCGTACACCTGGAGAGCCTCGGCCCCAACAACGACGGCGTGAACCCCGAGTCGAGCCGCGACGTGCTCATCAAGAACACCTTCTTCAACACCGGCGACGACAACATCGCGATCAAGTCCGGCCGCAACGCCGAGGGCCGCCGCATCGGCGTACCTGCCGAGAACATCCTCATCGAGGGCAACTACATGCAGGCCGGCCACGGGGCGGTCGTCGCCGGAAGCGAGATGTCGGGCGGCGTACGCAACGTCTTCGCACAGGACAACGTGATGGACAGCCCCGACCTCGACCGCGTGGTCCGGATCAAGACCAACTCCGTACGCGGCGGGGTGGTCGAGGACATCTACGTGCGCGACAACGCGGTGCCGCAGCAGGGCGGCCAGGCGGTGTGGGTCGACTTCCGGTACGAGGAGGGCGACGCGGGTGGCTTCACCCCGACGGTGCGCGACATCTACATCGAGGATCTGCACAGCGTCGGCGGCACCCACGCGATCTTCCTGCGTGGCTACGCGCGCTCGCCGGTCACCAACATCAACATCTTGAACTCCTCCTTCTCCGGCGTCCGCACGCCGATGCTCGCCGAGCACGTCCAAGGCCTACGCCTGGTCAACACCACCATCAACGCCCAACCTGCTGACGCGGTCGTCTGCCAGGGCACGGTGTGGCTGGGAGTCCCTGAAGAGCTGATCAACTCCGGCGTCGAGGACCGGGCCGTGGATGGTCGGTGGTGTCTGTCCGAGCAGTTCGCCGAGGAGCACGCGTGGAGCTCGCCCGGAGAGTTCCACGCCTATGTCGCCAAGCGGACCTCGGCCCTGCTGAAGGCGGGCGTGATCACCTGGACGGAGAAGGAGGCGCTGCAGAAGGCCGCCGCGCAGACCGACATCGGGGGCCGCTGATGCGGCGCGCGCGGCTGGCGTGCTCCGAGCGGCTCACGCCCGACGGGGCGCAGCGATGGAGCGACCCCAGGTACGTCCTCGGCGGCTGGGCCCCGAGGACAGACAAGCACCACAAGGAGGAGTGACGTGTTCGCAGCGCTGAGCCGCAAGGACTTCCTGAAGCTGTCCGCCGCGGCCGAGACGGCGATGGCGCTGTCGCCGGCTGTCGCGGTCCACGG
>JALZDD010000019.1 GCA_030862715.1 Actinomycetota bacterium
ATGGCATTCGGGTTCAAGAACCCCGACGCCCTCATCGCCATCCTCATGCTCAGCCTCGGCGGACACCGACCCGTCCTACCCGGCAGGACATGACCCACACATCAGTCACAAGAGCCCGACTCGGCGAGGGTTTTGGTCAGAACCGGCCGACTCGGCTCAGTTGGGGTCGGCGGGGGGCGGCGGCTTCTCCGACTCGTCGGTGCACTCGACCTCGTCCTGCGGGATGTAGGTGGTCTTGAAGGTCTCGGTGTCGACCTTCGAGCCCGATCCGGCGTTGTAGAAGTCGCGCCAGACGTTGATCGAGAAGCCCGGGGCGCCGACGGTGTTCTCGCAGTTGCCGTCGGTGATCTTCTGCTTGCCCGGCGACTTGAAGTCGTAGCGCTCGCCGGTGCGGGCCTTGATGTCCCAGATCTTGGTGGACCACATCTCGACGGTCACCGAACCCTGGCTGCTGCCGCTGGCGGGGTTGACCCAGGAGCGGATCAGGACGCCGTACTTGGTGTTGTTCTTGAACTTCAGGTCCAGCGAGGGCCAGGCGACGGTCGCCTCACGGCCGATCGGGTAGCGGTCGATGTAGAGCGAGTGCGCCTTGTGCTCGACGTCCTGGAGACCGGCGAAGAACATCGCGTTGAACGTGGTGGTCGCCATCTGCGAGACACCGCCGCCGTAGTCCTCGCGGAAGATCCCGTTCTGGATCATCCAGCCCTTGGTGAAGCCGTTGGCAGCAGTACGCTCCCCGACGATGCCGTTGAGGGAGAAGGTGTCCCCCGGCGCGAGCACGGTGCCGTTGACCAGCTCGGCGGCGCGGCCGATGTTGACGTTGCGGTATTCGGCGTAGGGGAAGTTGGTGGTGAAGGTCGAGACCTTCTCCTTCACGCCCCAGGCCTTGGCCTCTTCGGTGGTGACCTTCGGCTTGGCGACCTTCGACTTCACATCGACGGTGCGCTCGCCCTTGGGGGCCGTGACGACGTCGAGGAAGACCGCCTCCAGGTCCTTCTGGTTGAAGGTGACACCCGGCTTGGCGGGGATGACCTTCGGGGCGCCGTTGACCATCTTGATGGTCGCATCGACCGGCTTCGCGGCGTCGTCGGCCAGAGCCTTCTTGAGCACCTTCTTGAGCTTGCTGGGCGCGACCGAGGCCTGCAGCTCGCCGTCCTTCGGGTCGAACCGGATCGCGTCGCCGAACTCCTTCGGGGACAGCTCGACCGGGGTCTTCTCGAACTTCAGCGTGATGGGGCCGGAGACCGCCGGGGTGGCGACCTTGTCGACCGCCTCTTGGACGTCGGCCTCGTCGACGTCGGGGGTGAGCTCCGCGAGAGGTACGTCGGCCTTGCGGTCGCCCTCGATGAGCAGCTGACCGGCGAGCGCGGTCTGTAGCGCGTCGTCGCTGACGCCCTCGCCCGCGACCGGCTGGGTGGTCTTGATCTTGCCCTTCTTGATGACGACATCGCCGTCCTTGAAGGGGGTGCCGGCGCGCTTGTTCACCTTGGCGGCGACCTTGGCGATCAGCTTGTCGTCGGCCTTGATGACGGGCTCGATCTCGCCACCGCCGGTGAAGTGCTTCCACAGCTTGACCGGGCTCCAGCTGCGTACGGCGTCGGCCTTCTCGATCGTCGCCCCGGCGTCGAAGCTCAGGCCCGCGTCGGCCGGGTTGACCTCGGTCGTGCTGTCGCCGGCGGTCACGTTGATCGGCTGGCTGTGGGCCGGGGCGAACTTCTGGTCCAGCAGCGGCGTCGCCTCGGCGGCCGTCATGCCGCCGATGTCCACGCCAGCGACCGTGGTGCCCTCGGAGATCTTCTCCCCGGCAACCGCGTACGCCGCAGCCCAGCCGGCGAAGGCCAGGATGGCGATGCCGCCCACGAGCGCGGCAGCGACCTTGGTGCCGGTGCCGACCGGCTTGCTCTCGGCCGCGACCGGCTGGGCGTAGTCGGGCTGCTCGAAGGCGGAGTGGTCGAAGGCCGATTGGTCGAACCCGGATTGATCGAAGCCGGATTGGTTGCCGGGGTCCGGCTCGTGCACGACGAACGGCCCGACGCCCATGACGGTCGCCTCGAGCGGCTCGTCGTCGAAGTCCGGGGTGTCCTGGACCTGGTTGTTGAGCGCGACCTCGGTGGCCGCGTCGCTGGCCAGGTCGGGAGCTGCGTCGACCGCGTCCGGCTCCGGGGCGAACTTCCGGTTCTTCGAGACGAAGAGGAAGTTGTCGTCCTCCGGCAGCTCCGCGCGCTTCGGCAGCTCCGAGCGCAGCATCGTGCTGCGCAGCAGGGTCTCCTCGGCGGGATCCTCATCGGCGTCGTTCGGGACCGGCGCAGCACCCGTCGACTCGGCAACACGAGCATCGATCTCGATCTGAGGGATCATGATCGTCTCGATGGCAGCATCGTCCGCGCCAGCTTGGCTGGCGTTGGACCCGGCCGCGTCAGTTTGCTTCGCGGGCTCGGGGGCCTTGGAGGCCTCGGGCTCATTGGACATGCGGGAGAGCCTAGGACCTATACCCCCCTAGGCCGAACCCGTAGCCCATCTTGGGACGTTCGTCACTTCCCGGGGAGGTCCTCATCCGCCTGCGCCGTGACCCTCGACACGGTCGCCGTGGCCACCACGATCATCAGCACGGCCCAGAAGATCATCAGGTATCCAGCCACATCGCCTGCGACGGCGTACCCGCCCGTCGGCCTAGGCGTCGCGGCCAGCGCGACCACGATCGCCCAGGCCGCGGCGTACGCGATCCTCGGGGCTCCCCGCGGGAGCACGAGCAGCATCGCCGAGGACGCGGCCACGGCGAGCAGCAGCCCCCACCACCACGGGTGGACGGCGACCGCCGCGACCCCGACGACGAGGCCGAGGAGAAGACCGGCCCCACAACGAGCCAGGCCGCCGCCGAGCGACCTCACAACCCGGCGAAGAGGTCGGTCAGGGTGGTCCCTTCGACATCTCCCTTGGCGATCCGGAAGTGCTCGTGGGACCAGGCGGTCGTACCGAGGCTGTTGGTCATCGCGAAGATCCCCTGCTCCATGTCCATCTGGGTGGGGTAGGCGCGCATCGCGGCGACCTTCTGGTCGGCGTAGGCAGTCCCGTCGATCGCCGCGGCGATGTCGATGTCGGGCGTGGCCATCGGCAGCGGACCCTCGGGGTCCATCCCGCCGAGCGCGTCCTCGTCACCGGCCGCCCGGGCCGCCCGCAGCCCCTCACGGATCCAGCTCTCCGCGATCGCGGTCCAGAAGATCCGGTCGATCTCGTGGGCCTCGCCGAGCTCCTTCTTGTAGGTCGGCACGGCGGCGAGATGGGCGGCGTACGTCGCGACCCGGTGGGCCTGGATGTGGTCGGGGTGGCCGTAGTTGCCGAACTCGTCGTAGGTGACCAGCACCTGCGGACGCACCTCGCGGATGATCGTGACGAGGTGGTCGGCGGCCTCGTTGAGGTCGGCGTACCAGAAGGCGTTCTCGCGGGCGTCGGGGTCGGGGAGCGCGTGGGTGCGGTCCTCGCTCCAGGTCATCCCGGAGTCGCGGTAGTTGCCGAACCCGCCCAGCCAGCGGTGGTCGACCTGGCTGCCGTCGGGCGCCTTCAGGGCCGCCATCGCGTCCTCGATCTCGCCCCGGCGGTGCTCGCCCAGGCCGTCGTCCTGGTCGGCGGCGAGGTGGGCCAGGCCGGGCACCAGGATCTCGCCCATCTCACCGGCGGTGCAGGTCACCAGGGTGACGCGGGCGCCCTCGGCGAGGTATCTCGCCATCGTCGCCCCCGTCGCGATCGTCTCGTCGTCGGGGTGGGCATGCACGAGCAGCAGGCTCTTCTGAGAATTCACGAACTCGATCCTAGGTCGGGGCAGAGATTCCGCGAGTCGGAACTGCCGTCGCGAGCGTCGCCACAGTGCGTGCCCGGCAAGGCGGAGGAGGGAGGCGGCCCGGTGTTGGCCGTCGACCGACGACAACGCGGCCGGGTGCGTGCTGTGGCGGGGCGCAGCAGGCAGGTCCTACTCGGGGGATCTCTTTATCCGCTTCGGGTTGTCGGGGAGCTCGACGGGTTCGGGGGCGATCGAGTCGTCCGGTGCGTCCTCGGGGATGTCGAGCCAGCCGTCGTACTCGTCCACCAGCAGCTCCAGGACCATCTCCGGGGCGTCCGTCTCCACCGACCACGGGTGGTCCTCGTCGTCGTCCTCGCCCTGGTAGCGCTCCCGGGTGACCCGGGCCGTCCAGCCCTCGCGCTCGAGCGTCGACGCGGCGGTCCGGGCGGCCTCCTCCTCGAAGAAGATGCCGCGCAGGGTGGGCCCATCGGGCACGCCGAGTACGTGACGGAGCGCATCGAGGAACGGACGGTCGGGCTCCAGCCAGTCGACCGAGTCGAGATCCTCGGCCGCCAGCCAGAGGACCTGGTCGTGCTCGCGTGGCCTCGGCTCCCCCGCGACCACTCGGGCGGTCGCGGCGATCAGCCGGCCGGAGGTCCCGCCGATGGCCGACTCGCCCTCCATCCAGTCGAGCACCTCGATCAGGCAACCGAGCTCCTCGCCGATCTCCCGGGCGAGGGCCGCCTCGGGCGTCTCCCCCTCCTCGACCCTGCCACCGGGGAGCTCCCAGCGTCCGGCGGCCTCGGGCGGGGACGTACGCCTCGCGGCCAGCACCTGCTTGCCGTCGGCGCTGAGGATCGCCGCGGCCACTACGGTCTTGGGGCTGTTCACGTGTGAGATTGTTCCCTAGACACCCGGAAAGTGGTGTCTCTTGGGTACGCTCCAACGCCGTGCCCCGCCGTCTTCTGCTCATCGCCTGCCTGCCCCCGTCCGGGGCCCGATCATGAGCGATCAGCAGTGGCCCCCGCGGCGCCCCGGCGAGCCTCGCCCGCCCTACCGGGGACAGCAGCCCT
>JALZDD010000052.1 GCA_030862715.1 Actinomycetota bacterium
CTCGAGCTCGGCGGCATCCCGATCGTGACCATGGTGTCGGCCAAGACCGGCATCCCGGCGATCTTCATCCGGAAGAAGGCGAAGGAGTACGGCACCGCCAAGCTCGCCGAGGGTCCCTCCTTCGACGGGAAGCGCGTGACCCTGATCGAGGACGTGATCACCTCCGGTGGTGCCGTACGCGACGCCGTCAACGCGCTCCGTCCGCTTGGTGCGGTCGTGGACACTGTGGTGTGTGCGATCGACCGGTCGCCCGAACCCGGTGAGTCCCTGCGTGATGTCGAGCTGGAGATCCGGTCGGTGCTGACCCGGGCCGATCTGGACGCGGTCAACGCGGCCTCATAGGCTTCGGGCCGCCTGGCCCACCCACATACTTCGAAGAGAGCATCATGATCCTCACCGCCACCCAGCCCGAGGAGCTCACCGGCGTCGCCGGCTGGGCGGTCGACCTGATGGACAAGCTCGGCCCGGTGGGTGCGGGGCTCGGCATCGCGCTGGAGAACCTCTTCCCGCCGCTGCCCTCGGAGATCATCCTGCCGCTGGCCGGGTTCACCGCGGCGCAGGGCCGGTTCACGATCGCCGAGGCGCTGATCTGGACCACGCTGGGCTCGGTCGTCGGCGCGCTGGTGCTCTACCTGATCGGGGCCGCCATCGGTCGTGAGCGGGTCTACTGGATCGGCGAGAAGCTGCCGCTGGTCAAGACCTCCGACCTGGAGAAGACCGAGGCGTTCTTCGAGAAGTACGGCGCCTGGACGGTCTTCTTCGGCCGCTTCATCCCGATCTTCCGGTCGCTGATCTCGGTGCCCGCCGGGGTCACCCGGATGCCGATCTGGAAGTTCCTGCTGCTCACCACCGTCGGCTCGGCGATCTGGAACACCATCTTCGTCGTCGCCGGCTACCAGCTGGGCGACAACTGGGAGAAGGTCGAGCCGATCGTCGGCCGCTTCCAGAACGTCGTCATCGTGGTCGTCGCCGTCGCCGTCGTGGCCTGGATCGGCCTGCGGATCTACAAGATCGTCCGCGGATCCGACAACGGGGCCAAGGACGACTCGCTCGTCTCCTGACCCCGCTGCCGCGATCGCGATCGCCCGTCAGTCGGTGAGCTCCTTCAACTGGACGTTGCGGTAGTAGACGGTCTCGCCACCGCCGTGGTTCTGCATGCCCACGAAGCCGGCCAGGTCGCGGGCGGGATCCGTGCTGGTGAAGTCGTTCACCAGCTTCCCGTTGAGGAAGATCTTGACGGTCGAGCCCTCGACCCGGATGTCGTAGGAGTTCCACGACCCGACCGGCTCGAGAGCGGCTGCGACGGCCTCCGGATCGGCTCCCTGGAACGTGTAGATGGCGCCGGTGGTGCGGTCCGGAGCGTCGCTGGCGTCGATCTGGACCTCGTAGCCCTGGTTGACCGCGACCCACGGGTCGTTGCCGGGGTTGGGGAAGCCGATGAAGACGCCGCCGTTGTCGTCGCGGACCAGCTTCCAGTCCAGCTTCAGGCTGTACTCGCTGAACTCCTTCTCGGCGTACCACAACAGGCCCAGGCCGTTGGTCGTACGCAGCGAGCAGTCGTCCTGCCGGCCGAACGAGCC
This sequence comes from Actinomycetota bacterium, assembly GCA_030862715.1. The sequence continues at coordinate 1,581 of JALZDD010000052.1, forward strand.
CGGTCCGGCCATCCGCCACGAGGCCAGTGAGCTCAGGGTCCCGTCGAAGAGCGACTTGTAGCCCGGGGCGGGTCGCTGCGGCGTACAGATGTCCTCGCCGCCGCCGATCTTGAGGGCGTCGAGATTGACGTTCCCCTCGTCGCCCTGCTCGTAGCTCAGGGTGATCCGGTTGACGCCGGCCTTCAGCCTCATCGACCGGGTCGCGGTGCCCCAGGTCTGCCAGTCGCCGGTGGACTCCAGCGCCCACGGCTCGACCTCGGTGCCGTTGAGGTGGACGGAGACCCGCTTGGTGCCGGGCGCCGGGTCGGGGCCGTTGGCGTAGCGCAGCCGGACCGGGTACGTCCCGGCGCGAGCGACCTGGGCGTCGAAGGTGACCGAGGCGCCGACGTTGCCGAAGCCGTCCACGAACCCGGAGCCGGAGTAGCCGTTGTGCTCGACCGCGACGTTGGCGCTGCCGCGCAGGGTCGCCTGCTCGGCCTCGAGGTAGTTGCGATCGGCCGGCGAGACGTACCCCGGGATCTCGTTGAGGGTGTACCAGGCCTCGGTGTTCCACAGCTCCTCGCCGCCCACGCCGGTGAACGGCCGCGGCGAGCGCAGGTGCACGACCCGGCCCTCCTCCAGGCCGTCGACGGTGAGCGTCACCTTGGTGCGGTCGGCGGAGACCTGGGCACCGGAGACGAACAGCGGTCGCTCATCGACCTTAGGACCGCCGTACGTCGGGCGTGGTGCGTAGCGCCAGTGGGTCATCCGGAACGCGGCGTTCGGATTCTCGGCGATCTTGTCGACCGTCTCCTGGGAGAGCGCCTGGGTGTAGCGGATCTCGAAGCCGCTCCGGGTGGCGCGCATCTGGTGCATGTCGAACGCCTTGCCGTCGGCGGGGCTCATCCGCTGCAGTCCGTAGCGGAGCTTGCCCGGCTCGCTCCAGTTGCCGGCCTCGCCGATGCCGCCGATGTAGATCGATCCGTCGGGACCGAGCAGGGTGCGGTTCACCCCGGCCTCGAGGCCTGCGGAGTAACGGAAGACGGCGCCCTGGTACTCGCCCTCGACCTTCTCCAGGAAGCCGCGCTGCAGGCCGCCGTAGGTCACGTCGCCGAAGATCATCTGACCGGCGTACGCACCCTTCTCCAGCATCATGGGGCTGCTCGGGGAGTTGCCGATCTCGCCCTGCGGCACCCACAGCGCCGGGCCGGTGACCGGCTTGTCGTCGAACGGGCCGGACGGGTTCGTGTAGTGGTTGAAGAACCTCCCCGGCTTGACGTGCACCAGCTTGGAGCTGGGCAGCCAGGCGCCCTGGTTGTCCATCACGAAGAGGTCGCCGTCGGGTCCGCGCATCATCCCGTTGGGCGTACGCAGCCCGCCGGCGAGGTAGGTGACCTCACCGGTGTCGCGGTCGATCTTCAGCGTGGTGCCGCGGTTGCGTGCCGGCTGCGGGTCGGTGGTCGCGCCGCCGAAGTTGATGGCGACGGACAGGTTGACGTAGAAGCTCTCCTCGTCGTGGAGGAGGCCGAAGGCGAACTCGTGGAAGTTTTCGCCGAAGGGCCACTCGGCGACCTTCCGGTGCTGGTCGTAGAAGCCGTCGCCGTCGGGGTCGGTCAGCTCGGTGAGCTGGTCGCGCTCGGAGACGAAGATCGACTCGTCGATGACGGCGACGCCCATCGGGTTGAACAGGTCGGTCGCGACCTTCTCCACCGTGACGTCCTCGGGCCCGGTGGCGGTGCGGGGGTTGCTGAGCAGGAAGATCTCGCCCGGCTCGGGGTTCTCCACCCAGCCTGACGGGCTCACCGACCCGGAGGTCACCACGGCGAGCCGGCCGTCCTTCGCCCAGTCCAGCGCGGCCACCATCGGCTCGAAGCCCTCCGGCCGCAGGTCGGTCAGGTCGTACGCCGGGTGGACGCTGTCCGGCTGCATGCCGTCACCCGCGGTGTCGTCCTGGCCCTCGCAGTACTTCGTGCCCGGCGCGGTCACCCGCACCACCCCTGCCTCGGTGCTCAGGACCTCGGTCGGCACCAACGAGAAGTCAGCGGCGCCCGGCGGGCGCCACTGCAGGCGCAGCACCTCGCCGCCGCCGTCCTCGAAGTGCTCCACGCGCAGGTCGTGGTAGCCCTCGCTCAGGGTGACGGTGCCGTCCTTGGCGGTCTCCCCGTGGAGGCCGTCGTGGTCGATGACCTCTTCGCCGTCGATGACCAGTCGGGAGCCGTCGTCGCTGATCAGCCGGAAGTCGTAGGACCCGGCGGTAGCGATGTTCAGATTGGCCAGGGCATGGGAGATGAATCGGTCGGCGAGGCCGAAGTCGGCCGGCGAGTCGTAGTCGATCAGCGAGGTGAGCTTGTCGACGTTGGGCGTCTGGCCTGCGCGCAGCGTGCACAGCTGGTCGATGGGCCGAGCCATGTCGTAGGTGCGCAGCGTGACGCCGGGCTCCTGCGGTGGTAGCTCCGCCTCCTCAGCGGCGGTGGCCGGGCCGCTGCCGAAGAGCGCGGCCACGACCGACAGGCCGACTAGTGAGCCGAGCACGGCCCTGGACGGGGGGATACGGGTCATCGGGGCCTCCACGAGGGGGATGTGACGAGTGCCACATCAGAAGGTAGAGGCGCCGATGAACTTCGTCAAGAAGTTTTGAAGCTTTCGCAAGTCAGTTTGAAATGTCCTGATTTGGCTGGTCGTGAGGTCGTCAGAACTGCTGGTGGGTCGGCGGTCCGGCGGGTGGGATCGGCGGGTGCCAGGGGTCGGCGGGCTTCCTCCGGGCGAACCAGTTGCCTGCCCTGCCGGCGTACAGCATCACCAGCGCGGCGATGATCAGCGCGGGATAGAGCACCACGAAGAGCGAGAGCAACGCGGCGATCGAGCCGACCACGGTGAGCAGGATCCGGGCCACCTTGGAGCGGAACAGCACCATGATCCCGAGCGGGAATGCGATCAGGCTGAGCACTCCGCAGACGGCGAACCAGATGATCATCGCCAGCGTCACGCCCTTTTCCGAGGACGTCGGGTCGTTGTAGTCCGCGATCCCCGCGGGCACCATGAACACCGAGATCAGCAGGGCGATCACCGACCCCACGATCGTCATGATCGACGCCGCGACCACCGTCCCCGGGCGGGTGTCGGGATCGGGCGGCGGATAGTGAGGGCGGAGGTACGCCGGGGGCTGCTGACCATCGCGTACTGGCCGTAGGCCGGGGGCGCCTGGCCCCATCCCTGGGGCTGCTGCGGCTGTGTCGGCTGCGGGGCGACGTACGGCTGGGGTGGGACGTACGGCGTCGGGGGCGGCGGCTCCTGCCCCTGGAACGGCGGCTTGCCGCCGTAGGGGTTGTCGAAGGAGCCGAACTGATCTGACATGCCGCGGAGCCTATCCGGCCCCGAGTGTCACCTGTTGCGGAACCACGCGGCGACCTCGGGTCGCAGCAGGAACGAGAAGGTCGCGACCGCGGCGCCGAAGAGGACCACCGCCGGCGGGAAGGCGAGGGCGAAGAGGAGCAGCGAGAGCGCCGAGATGCCGGCGGAGATCATCAGCGCGACCCGGGCCCACGAGTGGCGGCGGATCGCGAAGGCGGCGAACACCCCGGCGGCGACGCAGACGAGCGCCACCAGCACGGCCATGATCCACGCCGAGGCGACGATGATGTCGGCGGTGTAGAGCCCCGCCACCTCCCGCAACTGCGGGTCGCTCTCTGCCTGCTTGCGCACCTGGTCGAGGATCAGGTCGGGGTTGGCGGTCGCCGTCACCGCCGAGGCGAGCATCATCAGCGCGGTGAACCCGGAGCCGATCCAGGTGAGCACGGCCGCCGCCATCACTGCGCCCGGGCGCTTCCCCGATGGTCGAGCCTGTCGAGACCTGGCGGACTGGGCGATCGCACCGGTCCACGGCGGCGGCTGCTGCTGCGAGAGCCGAGCCGGTCCGGAGGTCGAGTCTGCCGGTGAGGTCGAAGCGGTCTCCCCGGTGGTCGAGCCTGTCGAGACCCCTGGGGGCGTCGGCGCGACGTACGACTCCTGATCGGGGTCACCGCTGCCGAGCGCCTCCCGCTTGGTCGGCGAGACGCCGTCGAACCAGTCGCGAGTGGGCGACATCCACAGGAGTACGACCGCCACGGCGGACAGCGTGGACCAGAACCCTCCGCCGAACATCCCGGCGAAGAAGAGGGGCGCCGCGATGACCGTGAGCGCGAGCCGGGCCTGCTTGTTGCGCTGCAGCACATGCCAGCCGAGGATCACCGCCGCGGCCGCCATCGCGCCGGTGACCAGCGCCATCACGTGCATGAGGTCGAGGATGTTGTCGAGGCCGATCCCCGAGCCGGCCAGCGGCGGCTCGGCCAGCACCTCCTCCACCCGCTCCCGGGTGTCCAGGCTGCGCAGCCCGGAGATCTGGTCCCAGGCCGTCACCACGGTGAGCAGGGAACCGAGCACGATGAGCCACCCGGCGAGGGTGGCCTGACCGGGGCGGGGAAGCTTCGTTTCAGACATGTCGGGAATCATTTTCTCATCCCTGCCAACCCCGCGCGCCGCGAGGGCGACGTACGTGCCTATTCGGCGCGGAGGCGGTCGAAGGCTTTGGGCGCGGTGAGAGAGGGAAGAGCCTCGGCGATCTCCTTCGCGCACGCGGCCGGGGTTGCGGTGGTGGAGTCGACTCGGATGTCGTACGCGTGCGAGTAGACCAGCGTCTGCGACCGGGCCAGACCAGCCGGGCGGTCACCGCGGGCGGCCTCCCGGCGTTCGAGTTCCTCGGGCGAGCACCAGGCCTCGACGAGGGTGACGTCGTAGCCGTCGAGCACCTCGAGCAGATCCTCGAGCCGCCAGGTCTCGCTCAACGGGTAGTCCATGATCACGTCGTTGCCGACCGAGGCCAGGGCCGCAACGGCGCGGTGATAGCCCAGCCGGGTCCGCCGCAGCATCGCGGCGATCTCGGCGTCGTCGAGCTCACGCGTGTGCACCGTCGACCGCATCCCGCTGATCCCGTCGACCGGCACCAGGAACCACGGGTCCTCGAGCAGCGGCAGCAGCTCCCGCCCGATGCTGCTCTTGCCCGAGCTCGACGCCCCGTTCAGCAGGATGATCCGACCGTTGCGCACGCGAGGAGACTACTGCCGAGGCGTCACGTACGTCGGCCGAGTGGGCACCTGCGTGC